>JBPCRH010000113.1:0-6298 GCA_050997075.1 Chthoniobacterales bacterium | reverse complement strand
GTTCTTCAAATAGTTGCGGGCGTCGGGGAGCGAGCCTATATCAAACGCTCGTCCCGCGGGTAGGTACCGAAGTGGCCAAACGGGGCGGACTGTAAATCCGCTGGCTTACGCCTTCGTTGGTTCGAATCCAACCCTGCCCACCAAACCCGCTACGGTTGCCCGGCCGGAATTTCCTCGGGCTTGCTGTTCTTGTGCTTCGCCTCGAGTTTTTGCATCGTCGCGCGCTGTTCCAGGCTTAACTGCGGCGCGAGCGCGTGATCGGCGGCGGTGAAAGTGACGTATACCTGCTCCGCGGTTTCCTCGCGGATCGCATCCAGCTTCCACGCCGTTTGCTCAAAGATCGGAGCTGCCTGCTTCATCTGCGCGGGGGTGAGATCGAGCCGCGCCTGCATCCGCCTTCGGACCTTTTCCGAGAGGACGCTGTGTTTCGCGTGATCGAGCCGGCGATTCCGCGCCACTTGAGCGCCGAGGAAGGTGCCGAGGATGAGCCCGGCGACGAAAACAAGGAGAAAACCCGAGATCAATTTCCAGCGCCACAGTGCGCTCATTGATCTAAAACTCCGCCGATCGCCGAGTCGGTGAGCGCATAGTCATCGCTCGGATCATCGAGCCGCCACTCCCGGTAGGCGCCCGCACTGGCCAAGATAATCAACGCCAGGGCCATGAAGACGACGCGACGCAGCATCTGCATGATCGCGGCGGGATTGGCCGCGAGGCTGGCGCGCCAGAGCGCGAGCACGCGGGTGTCGAATCCGAAAGGCATCTCGGCCCCGGGCGCCGCCGGCACACTGGCGGCGGACCGGAGCAAACGATCGATTGGGGACGGGTTCATTTCATTCTTCTCCTCGGACGCTAAGCCGCGCCAGTTGTAGTCGCATTTTCTGCCGCGCCCGAAAAGCACGGACTTTTACGAGCGAAGCATTCCAGCCAGTCCGCTCCTGGATTTCCGCGACGGTGAGCTGTTGCAGATAAAAAAGATCGATGACAAGGCGTTCGCGCGGCTGAAGCGGGCGGAGCAGGTGCTCGACGAGATCGCGAGCGGCAAAGTTCATCCCTGGCGCGAGCTCGGCGGGGGTGGATGCGAGATTTTGCACGACCGCGACTTCCTCTTCAGTGAGGTCGGCGTAGCGCAGTTCCGGCCGCACCTTTTCCGATTGGATCTGGTTCAGGCAGGTGTTGATGGCGACGCGCGAGACCCAATGTTCGAGCGGGACTTTGCCGGACCACTGGGGCAGTTTCTGGAATATCTTGATGAAGATCATCTGGCAAAGATCCTCCTCGGCGGCGCGGCGGGGGCGATGGGAACGAACCAGCTTGGAGACGAGGGGATGGAGCCGGCGGACAAGCTCGCGCGCGGCCGCTTCGTCCTCCTGGAGCACGGCAGGCACCAGCGTGCCGGCTTCGGAATTCTCCTCCATGTCATGCAAACGGTCTCCACACTAATGCCTATGACCGCCTTGTGGTCGAGCGGGTTACAAAGGCCTGCGCCCGGACGGCGGGGGGGGGAATCCCGAAACTTGTAACTGGCCGCGCGGGACCGGAGTCTTTAGAGAGGAAAGATGAAACCAAAACTTATTGCACTGACCACACTCACGGCGCTAGCCCTCGGCGGCGCAGCCTTTGCGCAGGATTCGACGAGCGCGGGCGGCGGCCAACGGCGCGGTGGCCGCGGCGGCATGCGCCACGATCCGATGGAGCACCAGATGGAAGGGCTCAATCTGACCGCCGACCAGAAGACAAAAATTCAGCCGATTCTCGACGCGGCGAAGCCGAAAATGGAGGAGATCCACCGGGACGCGATGCAGAAGAGCAAGGCGGTGATGGATGACACGATGGCGAAGATTCGCCCGATGCTCACGCCCGACCAGCAAACGAAACTGGACGCGCAGAAGAACAATCGGCGCGGCAATAAGGAAGGTCGCCATGGCGGCCGGCGCGGCGGGGGCGGGGGTAATAACACCAGCGTCCCGGACGACGACAACAACGGGTAAATTTTCAAAGATTAAAGGATGAACGAGGGCGGCGGTGACCGGAAGGTTGCCGCCGCTTTTCGTTAGGCGAGGCACCGCCGGAGGAGCGGAAGTTTGCGTTCCACGCCGCCAACGTCGCTCGACCCGTGCCACGCGCTCGGCGTCGAAGTGACTTTCATGCTGCCGCGGCGGTCGGTCGGCGGCGAGACAGATTCGTTGCGCAAAAATCCCGGTGTGATAACGAACGAGCGATGAGTGCCGAGAAAGCCCGGGAGTTGATCGAGCGCGCGATGACCGATCGCGCGGCCTACGACGCGACGGCGGCGGGAAAGCGAAGTCTGGGGCGCGGTCCTGCCGGCGCGCGAACGCTCCACTGCGCGGGCCGAGGACGAAGCGGCCAGCGGTGAGCTGCGGGTGAATCGTTATCGGCGCTCGCTCGAGCAATTGGCGCGGGAGAAAGGCCTGCACTTCGTCCGCGGGGTGAGCCTGGGCTGCGGAGAAGGCCGGCTCGAACGCAAACTTTTGCAGGCCGGGATCTGCGATACCATCCATGGCCTCGATGTCTCTGAGGGCGCCGTCGCGGAGGCGCGCGCGATCGCGGAGCGCGAGGAGCACGCGCTCACTTACGAGACCGCCGACCTGAATTTCGTGCAGTTGCCGGCGAAAAGTTTCGATCTCGTGGTCGCGCAATCTTCCCTCCATCACGTGCTCTTTCTCGAGCACGTCGCGGAGCAGGCTTGGCAGGCTTTAACCGCGGATGGCTACCTCTGGATTCACGATTTCATCGGCGAGACGCAGGGTCAGTACGACCCCAAACGGCTCGCGCTCATGAACGAAATTCTCGCCGTTTTGCCGGAGAAATTTCGCGCCAACGCGATGAATGGTCGCGTGACACGCAGATCAAAACGCCCGAGCCGGGCCGGCTCGCGTCGCCCTTCGAGAAAATCCGGAGCGCGGAGATCGTGGAAGTCTTCGAGCGCTGGTTCACGATCGAATGGCGCTGGGAAGACAACACCCTCTCTACCTGATCGCGCCGCCGGGGACGCGCGCCGCTTTTGCGGAGAACGAGGACACCCGCGCACTCTACGAGGTGCTTCTCATGCTCGATCAGCTTTGCCTGAAAGAGGGCATTCTCCAGCCGACCGGCGGGCAATATTTACTGCGCCCAAAGTCGCCCGCGGAACTCGGTGCCTGACGAAAAAAATCGCGCCCAGCGAACCGGGCGCGATCAAACTTTGCCGCCAAGGCGGCCTAACGCGTGCAGGTTTTTACTTGTCGAAGACCTTTTTCACGTCGCCCACCTTTTGCTGGACTTTGCCTTCCGCCTTCTCGGCGGTGCCGCGGTCCTGCAAATCTGGGTTACCGATCGCTTCCCCCGTTTTTTCCTTCACCGCGCCGATGGCTTCCTTCGCGGTCCCTTCTGCCTTGTCGTGTGTGCTTGAGTTCATACTTCTGATTCGTAAATGGATCACGGAAAGGCCGTGCACATTTCGCACTCAGCGTTGCCCTGGCTGGTGACCTTGCCGGCGCTCTGCCTGTCCGCGCGCGGGTTCTTAGATGATCGGTAGCCCGAAGCGCTCCGGAAAAAGTCGGGCGATTATTAAGCATCTCCGGGCGCACGTTGAGCCACTTTGCCATCGACGGCTTGGACTGAGATTGCGCCTAAAAGATTATCGCGGCCATCGCGTGGTCCTCCTCCGTGGCGCAACTTTGTAAGTTGCGAAGGGAGGCGGAATCGCGGCATTCTCGCCTCACAACGTCGGATTGAGCAGCTGCTCCCCGTGCGGGCCGCGACAGGCCGATCTTCGCGGAGTTGAGCTTCACGCATTTCCTCCACGGGAGAAAAGCGGGAAGGGAAAACGCCTCGGCCTAACGAAAAAAATTGCGCAGAGCGAAGAGAGCAATTGAAAGCAACAGGCGTCCGACTACTATGGAGCGCGGTGGCCAAACGCACTCAGCACAATGCATGGAATGAAGTTTACGCCCTCATCCTTCTCGGGAGCGGGACGCTGCTTTTTCTTGCCCTGATTTCCTACGTCCCGAAGGACATCCCGACCTGGTTCCCGCTCCTTAATGTGACCTCGGCGCCGAATCATCCGGCGCAGAATTTCCTCGGGCCGATCGGCGCCATCCTCGCCGGGATTTGCTACTTCATGATCGGCGCGGCCTCCTATCTTCTCGCGGTTACGATCCTCGGTTTCGGCGGGGCGAAACTCTTTCACGGGGAACTAAAAGTCAGCCGGCGCCTCGGTTGGATCGCGCTCTTCATCATCTCCGGCGCCTGCCTCCTGCATCTCCAACACTGGTTCCTGCGCGACTGGCGGAGCGTCTTCCAGATCCGCGGGCCCGGCGGCTGGGTCGGCGATGTCATCGGCCGGCATCTCTTTCGTTTCTTCCTCGGGAAAGGGTCGGTCATCGTCCTCTTCGGGCTCTACCTTACCAGCCTCATCCTCATGACCGGCCTGCGGCCGATTCATCTCGTTAGGCAAACCGTCCTCGCGAGCAAACGCGCCCTGGTCGCGGCTCGGCTCTGGCTTTTGCACCGCCGCATGCACCGGACCGACCTCCGCGGCCAGCTCGAGATCAGCCAGCAGCAGATCGCGAAACAACAGCGCGCGATCGAGAAGACGTTGCGCAAAAAAGGCGCGCCGGTGCCCGAGGTTTTGCTCGAGGAATTTGCCAATCGTCCCGAGCCGAAAGTCGTCGATACGACCGCGCTGGCCGACGACGCCGCGCCCGCCGCGCGGAAGAAACCGTCGCTTGCCGAGCTGAAAAAGAAAGGCCGCAAAGGCGCCGCCGAACCATCCCTCGGAGCCGCCGCCGCGCCGGGATTCAACGCGGAAGACTACGAGCTGCCCGGGATTGATCTCCTCGATTCCCAGGACAGTGAGGGCCGCGTCGCGGCCGATCCTGCGGAGCTCGCGGAAATCCAGCAGACGCTGATCGACACCCTAGAGCAGTTTGGGATCAAGGTCGCGCCCGGCGACATCACGAAAGGCCCGACCATTACCCGCTACGAAGTCTACCCGGCGAAAGGCGTGCGCGTGGACAAGATCGTGAGCCTCGAGCGCGATCTCGCCCGCGCCACCCGCGCGGAACGGATCAACATTCTCGCGCCGATTCCGGGCAAGGACACCGTCGGGATCGAGCTCGCGAACAGCCGGAAAGTAAAAGTCACGCTGCGCGAGCTGCTCCAATCGGAGGATTGGAACGCAACCACGGCGAAACTTCCGATCGCGCTCGGCAAGGATGTTTACGGTAAAACCATCATCGCCGATCTCGCGCAGATGCCGCACCTTCTCGTCGCGGGCACGACCGGCTCCGGGAAAAGTGTCTGCATCAACGCGCTTATCGCGAGCATGCTTTATCGGTTCACGCCGGATCAGCTCCGCTTCATCATGATCGATCCGAAAGTGGTCGAGATGCAGGTTTACAATTCGCTCCCGCACCTCGTCATCCCGGTCGTGACCGATCCGAAAAAAGTGCTCCTCGCGCTCCGTTGGGTGATCGATGAAATGGAGAAGCGCTACAAGATTTTCGCCAAGGCTGGGGTGCGCAACATCACGAGTTTTAATGCCCGGCCGAAGAAGAAAACTCAGGCCGAGCTCGACCTCGATGTAGAGGCGGGCGTGTCGCCCGCAAACGCGCCCGCGGCGGCCGACCCGGCGGCCCCTACACCGATCAGAGTCCCGCGCGCCGACGAGCCGATCATCCCCGAGCACATGAGCTACATCGTCGTCATTATTGACGAACTCGCGGATCTCATGCAGACCGCGCCCGCCGATGTGGAGAGCGCGATCGCGCGGATCACGCAGATGGCACGCGCCGCCGGCATTCACCTCATCGTCGCCACGCAGACGCCACGCGCCGATGTCACCACTGGCGTGATCAAGGCGAACATCCCGAGCCGGATCGCTTTTCAGGTCGCGAGCAAGATCGACAGCCGCGTCATCCTGGATGAAAACGGCGCTGATCGATTGTTAGGCCAGGGCGACATGCTCTATCTCCCGCCGAGCACTTCCCGCCTCATCCGCGCCCAGGGCGTGCTCGTGACCGATGAGGAAATTACCCGGCTCGTCGATTTCGTTTCCGCGCAAAGCCCGCCCGCCTTCGACCTCGCGATGCACGAGAAACTGGACTCGACGAGTGCCGCGAACGAGGAAGACGTGACCGACGAAGACGAGGAGCTGGTCGAGAAATGTCTCGAAATTATTCGGCAGGAAAAACGCGCGTCGACTTCGCTTCTGCAACGCCGTTTGCGCCTCGGTTATACCCGGGCCGCCCGGATCGTTGATATTCTGGAGCAACGCGGCATATTGGGCCCCGGC
>JBPCRH010000061.1:0-8870 GCA_050997075.1 Chthoniobacterales bacterium | reverse complement strand
GATCAACGCGCCGGAAAGAAACGGCTTCGGCAACGTGGTCACGACATTGCCGTAAGCCGCGGCGGTGTTGGCCAGCTCCGGCAAGTGTCCGGACATCATGAGCACGGGAATGCGCGCGGTTGCTTCCTGCATGAGCAGCCCGCGGCAGACATCCGCGCCGGTCATGTCCATGAGGCTGTAATCGAGGAGGATCAAGTCAGGCCGAAGCGACGCGGCCAGCTTCAAGCCTTCGCGCCCCATCAGGGCCGTGACCACTTCGAAATCACTGTTCGCCGTGGCGAGGACGTCGGCGGCGAAAATCAGGAGCATCTCCGTGTCGTCGATCACGAGAATAGTCTTGCCCGGTTTCTTCGCCGGCGGCGGCGGAGGAGGAGGGGGCGGCGCGGCGCCCGCGGTCTTGCGCGCCGCGGCTTTTGGGTGCTCGGAGGTTTTGCGCACGGCCTCGAGGAGGAGGACGGCCCAGGGTTGGTCCGGGATCGTTTTCGGCGCGTCGTCCGGTAGTTTGCTCTCGGTAATTCGGCCGCCGCGCCAGCGCACGATTTCCTGCAGCGCGGCCAGGCCGCTGAGTCGGCCGGTGACGGCGTGGGAAATCTGGCCGTGATGAAAATGGATCTCGCCCGCCTGACCGCTGGGCGTTCCGAGCCGGACGACCGCGCTGCTCAGCGCGAGGCATTTTAACTGCACGATGTCGACCACGTGCAGGTCGCGGAGCGTTCCCCGGAAGCTATCCGAGGGCGGGATCGCCCAGGGACCGAGGAGCGCCTGCACCGCCGCGCCAAATTCACCGAGATCGAACGGCTTATCGATGAACTGGACCGCGCCCGCGGTCCCGCGTTCCGCGCGGAGTTCGCGCGAGACGCCGGAGGCGATCACAAGGACGCGCGCTTCCGGGCAACGGCTCTGCAGTTTCACGAGGAAATCGACGTCTCCGGCCGGGGCCGGATCGAGGTCGAGCACAAAGAGCTCCGGACGCATCTCGGTCGCAGCGGCTTCCGCTTCCCCGAGCGTGCGCGCGACCCGGATCGTGTGGAGCGGGGCAAATTTCTTCAGGGCCGAAGCGATCGCGACGGCGAGCGCATCGTAGCCTTCGACGAGGAGAATGCCCTGGGTGGTAGCGTCGGTCGGGGCCGAAGAAGAGGGGGAAATTGGCACAAAAAGAACGACGAACTCTGAGAATAGAATAACCGCTCTGTGCGGTAAAGAGTCCGATTCGCCCCCGGAGTTGCACCGTCCGGCACGCGGCGACTTGGGGCCTACTCGAAGCGGAGCGCTTCGATCGGATCGAGCGAAGCCGCGCGGTAGGCCGGGTAGAGGCCGAAGCCAATCCCGATCGCCGAGCAGACGACGAGGCCCGCGATCGCCCAGCCGAAGGGGAAGATCACGCTCACATTGAGCCAGAGCGCGAGGGCGTTCCCGCCGAGAACGCCGAGGACGATCCCGAGAATGCCGCCGGCCTCGGAGATGAAGACCGCCTCGGCCAGGAACTGTCGCATGATGTCGCGGTTGCGCGCCCCGATTGATTTGCGCACCCCAATTTCTTTCGTCCGCTCGGTCACGCTCACGAGCATGATGTTCATGATTCCGACGCCGGCGGCGACGAGCGCGATCGTGCGGATGACAAACGCGCCGATCCGGATGACCCCGGCGACGGAGATGAAGGCGCTTTTGAGCGAGTCGTTCGTGTAAACCTCGAAGTCGTTAGGCTCCTCCGCGCGCAGGCCGCGGGCGATCCGCATCGCGCCGACGCCGCGATCGAAGGTGCGATTGTAATCGAGTTGCGAAGCCGACTGCGTGGCGATGTTCACTGTGCGACCGGCCGACCCGAAATCCTCGAAGAACCGCGTGATCGGGAGCACGCAGATATCGTCCTGGCTTTGCCCAAAAGCCGTCCCGCGCGTCGCGAGCACGCCGATGATGGTGAAGGTGTGCCCGCTCAGTTTGATCACCCGGCCGATGGGGGATTCATGCGGGAAAAGCGCCTTCTCGATCGCACGGCCGACCACAAGCACGCGCCGGCTCAGGGCGACATCTTCCTCGTTCAAGTTGCGCCCGTAGGCGAGGGTGTAGGCGTTAGCTGCGAGGAAGCTTTTGTTCGTGCCCACGATCGTGAGGCTGGGCGTGGTCTTGAGGCCGTTATAGACCGCCTGTTTGCCGTCGTCGAAAACCTTCAGGCAGACTTCCGGGGCGTAACCTTCCATCAATTCGGCGTAGCGCTGACCTTCGCGGTAGCTGATGTCGCGGCGGTTCTCGTATTTCTTCGCGTCGCGCCCGCCGCCGTGGACCACGGGATATTTCGCGAGCTGGAAGAGATTGGCGCCGAAAAGCGTAAGCCCAGTCTCGATCAAAGACTGCATCGCGCCGATCGCGGTCATGACCGAGATGACGGAGAAGACGCCGATGGTGATCCCGAGCATGGTCAGGGCGGAGCGGAGCTTATTCGCGCCGACCGAAGAGAGGGCCATCGAGAGAATTTCGCGAAATTTCATGGGTGAAAATCCGAAATCCGAAATCCGAAGCCCGAAACAAATCCGAATGACGAAGTTCGAAACCAGCAACGCCGCACCATGGCAGGATTGAACGCCGCTTTCGTTCTTTGGGCTTTCGTCATTGTTTCGGGCTTCGTGCTTCGGGTTTCGTCATTGCTTCACTCATAGCGCAAAGCCGTCGCCGGATCGAGCCGGCTCGCCGTCCACGCCGGAGCGATCCCCGAGGCGAGACCGGTGAAAACCGAGACGAGCATCGCGGCAATGACGAGCCCAAAGGAAAAGCTGATCGGGAACGAGGGAAACGCCCGCGCCATCCCGAAGCACATAAGATAGGCAAAGGTCAGCCCGATGAGCCCGCCGACGAGGCAAAGCGCGGTCGACTCGATCAGGAACTGGAGGAGGATCGTGCGCCGCCGTGCGCCGAGCGCCTTGCGCGTGCCGATCTCTTTCGTCCGCTCTTTTACGCTCACGAAAGTGATGTTCATGATCCCGATTGCGCCGACGAAAAGGGAGAGCCCGGTGATGAAAAGTCCCGCGACCGCGATGGTGGCTTTGATGCCGTCAAGCGTGCTCTTGAAGGCTTGCTGTTCGTTGATGCTGAAGTCGTCTTTCTTCTCGGGGGGGAGCGAACGCAGCCGGCGCATGATCCCGGTGAGCTCGTCCCGCGCGTCGAGCAGGTGAGTCTTGTCGCGCACTTTCACCCGCACATCCGCGTCACTTTTTGCGCTGAAGTATTTCTTAAATGCTGGCAACGGCATGATCACGATCGAGTCCAGGCTGAAGAGGCCCAGAAAGGTGCCCTGTTTCGCGAGCGAACCGATGACTTTAAAGGCGTGGCCGTTGATCAGGATTTTCTGGTCGAGCGCGCTCCGGCCGGCGAAAAGCGCATCTGCGACGTCGAAGCCGACAACGCAATCGTCCGCGCCGCCGCGCGATTCGATTTCGTTGAAAAACCGGCCCTCGGCGCAATCGATCGTCGAGATCACCGCGTAGTCGGCGGTGGTGCCGACGATATCAACGTTTTCGACGGTGTTGTCGCCCGCTTTCACGCGCCGGACCATGCTCATCGTGGGGACGGCGGTGACGATATTGGAGTTCGGGGTGGCGGCGCTGGCGTGGTTGATTTTCTCAGCATACTCGGTGCGGATTTTCGGGCGGTCGCGGTAGTTCCACCAATCGGGCACGCGGGTCCACGGTCGGGTCGTGACGTAGAGAACATCATCGCCGAGGAAGGACATGCTGTTGTCGAACCCGGTCGAGATGCCGTTGATCGCGGTGCCCATGAGCGTGACCGCGACGATGCCGATGATGACCCCGAGCGCGGTGAGCATGGAGCGCGTTTTGTTCGCGGCCATCTGAGCGACCGCGATCTTCCAGCTCTCGCTCAACTCGTAGAGGAAGCGTTTCATGGAGCTGGAGAAAATGGGGAAAATGACGAAATCCGAAATCCGAAACCCGAAACAAATCCGAAACCCGAAATCCGAAACGGTGCGCGTTCGCTCTTTGTTGGGGAGGACGCTAACCGGAGGCTCGAAGCGCGAATTAAGTCCGCATTCCGTATTTGGGGCATTTCGGATTTCGTCATTCGAAATTGTTTCGGATTTCGGATTTCGGGCTTCGGATTTCCCCCCTCATCTCATCGCTTTCCACGACGCCGTCGCGCAGGTGCACGCTCCGCCGCGCATGGGCCGCGATGTCCGCTTCGTGGGTCACGAGGATGACCGTGTTCCCCTGCTGATAAAGGCTCTCGAAAAGCGCCATGATTTCTTCCCCCGTTTTGGAATCGAGATTCCCGGTCGGCTCATCCGCGAGGATGATCGAAGGGTTGTTCACGAGGGCGCGCGCGACCGCGACGCGCTGGCGCTGGCCGCCGGAGAGTTCGTTCGGCTTGTGCGTCAGGCGATCGCCGAGGCCGACATCCGCGAGGGCCTGCGCGGCGCGCTCTTCGCGATCGATCGGGTCGATCCCGGCGTAGATCAGGGGCAGCTCGACGTTGCGCAGGCTGGTCGAGCGCGGGAGGAGGTTGAAGGTTTGGAAAACAAAACCGATCTCGCGATTCCGGATCTCGGCAAGCTCGTCGCCATCCATGTCCGCGACGCTCTTGCCGTTGAATTCGTAGCGGCCGCTGCTCGGGGTATCGAGGCAGCCGAGCATGTTCATCAGTGTCGATTTCCCGCTCCCGCTCGGGCCCATGATCGCGAGATATTCGTTTTTGTGGATCTGCAACGTCACCCCGCGGAGCGCGTGGATCGTCTCTTCGCCCATCACATATTCTTTCGTGATGTTCTCGATGTCGATCACGAGCGGGCCGGGCGGCCGGGTGTCTGAGTTGGTGACCATGAAATTAACCGCAGAGAGCGCAGAGGACGCCGAGAAAGAGGGGAAGATGGCGCTCCGAAAATTCTTCTTCTCTGCGCACTCTGCGTTGAAAAATCCGCCGTCTACTTCTTCTTCTCCGTCTTCTCGTACTCGACCTTCGCCCCGTTCTTCAGCTTGCGGCTGATCGCGCTGTAGCTGCCGGAGATGACTTCGTCGCCCGGCTTGATCCCGCTCTTGATCTCGATGTTCGCGTCGTTCGCGATGCCGGTGGTGACTTCGACCATTTTCGCTTTGCCGCCGTCCTTCAGGAAAACCACTTTCTTGAGCGTATCGCGTTCTTCCTTCGCGGCCTGCCGGGCAGCGCGATCGTTCTCGACTTCGGCGTTGTTCTCAGCCTGGTCCTTGGCCGCGGCGGTCTCTTTGTTCTTCTCGATTTCTTCCGGGCTCAGGTTGGCGTCGCCGCTTCGGATGGTCACGCTCTGGATCGGGACGGAGACGACGTCTTTCACGACCTGAGTCTCGATATCGGCGGTACAACTCAGCCCGGGACGCAGCCGCACATCGGGTTTGTCGACCCGGATTTTCACCTGGAAATTGGTCACTTCTTCCTGCGTGCCCGTGCCCGAAGTGGTGCCAGTGTTGGCGATTTCTTCGACCGTGCCGGGAAAGGCGCGGCCGGTGTAGGCATCGATCGTCACCTTCGCGGGATCGCCGAGTTTCACATGGACGACGTCGTTCTCGTTCACGTCCACGACCGCCTGCATGTGATTGAGATCGGCCACGCGCATGACCTCGGTGCCGGCAAACTGGTTCGTGGCCACGACGCGCTCGCCGTTCTTGCTGTTGAGCACGGTGACGACGCCGTCAAGCGGCGAGTAGATCGTCGTCTTCGAGAGTTGATCGCGCGCCTGGCTCGAGCTCGCCTTCGCGCCCTCGATGCTGTGCAGGCCGGATTCATACATCGCCTTCGACGAATCATAGGCGGTCTGCGCGGTCACCATCTCGGTCTGAGAGATGAGCTTCTTGTGGTAAAGATCTTGCGCCTGTTTGAAATCCTGCTCGGCCTTTTGCACCGCCGCTTTCTGCTGGCCGCTGATCGATTCCGCGGTGCTGATCGCCGCCTGCTGCTGCTCGAGGAGTGCCTTGTAGGAATCCGGGCGGATCTTCATCAGGAGATCGCCTTTTTTCACTTCCTGCCCATCGGAAACGGGCAGCTCGATGATTTCACCAGCCACTTCCGGCGAAATCTTCACCTCGGTTTCCGGCTGCACTTTTCCCGTGGCCGAGACCGTCTGCACGATCGTGCGCCGGGCCGCTTTTTCCGTGACCACTGCGATCGGCTGCTCCCGTTTCCCGCGAATGATCGAGCTGACGATCAGGAGGAGGATGACCGCGCCGATGCCGCCGAAGATGTAAAGTTTGCGACGCGATTTGCGTCGGCGCCGGACGGGCGCGGAGGCGGTGGGAGCGTTGGCAGCTTGATGCATGGACACGGTCGGAGCCAAGGATTAGCGGCTCCTTAGACCATTGCAACGGATTTCCTGTTCAAGAGAAGATCGTCGCGCGAGACCCGCCGAGGCGCTCCTCCAGCCGCGTGAGCGCCCACGCGGCGTGTTCCGCGATCAACGGCTCGGGGTCGCGCGCGGCCGTTTCCAGCGCCGGACGGTCGGCCGCCGTGCCGACATTCCCGAGGGCGACGCAAACGTTACGCAAGAAGCCCCGCCGCTTGATTCGCCGGATCGGCGACCCGCGGAAGAGCGTGCGAAAACCCTCGTCGTCGAGCGCGAGGAAATCGCGCAACGCCATCTCCCGCACTGCCGGACGCAGGGCGAAGGCCGCTTCGCGCGAGACCTGGGCGAAGCGATTCCACGGGCAGGCGTCGAGGCAATCGTCGCAGCCGTAAATGCGATCGCCGAGCAACGGCCGCAGCTCCATCGGGATGCTCCCTTTCAACTCGATCGTGAGATAGGAAATACAGCGGCGCGCATCAAGCCGGTGCGCCGAAGTGATCGCGCCGGTCGGGCAGGCGTCGATGCAGCGCGTGCAGGTGCCGCAGCGCGCCGGTTGCGGGGGATCGGGCGGGAGCGCGAGGGTAGTAAAAATTTCCGCGAGAAAGAACCAGGTGCCGAGCGAACGGTTGAGCAGCATCGTGCTCTTCCCGTGCCAGCCGATCCCGGCCGCGGCCCCGAAATCGCGCTCCAGCACCGGCCCGGTATCGACGTAGTAACGCTGCCGCCCGCCCGCCGTTTCGAGGAAGTTGTTTAACTGCTTCAGCTTTTCCTCCACGCGCTCGTGGTAATCGTCGCCCCAGGCATAGCGCGCGATCCGCCCGCCTCCGCCGTGGACGGACTCCGGCGTGTCCAGCCCGTTCCGCGTTCCGCCTTGGAAATAGTTCAACGCCAGCACCACGACCGAGCGCACGCCCGGAAGCACGAGCTCCGGGTCGCATCGCTTTGCCGCGCCACGCTCGATCCAGCTCATCTCGCCGGCGGCGCCGTCCGCGAGCCATTCCTCGAGTTCTGGCGCATGTAGGGACGCCTCCGCACTCGCGATCCGGCAGTCATCAAAACCCAGTTCCCGCGCGCGCTCGACGAGCGCGGCTTTTAGGTCACTCGGGATCCGACCACTTGTCACCCGTCACCAGTCACTCGTCACTCGCCCCATGTCATCTCTTCGCAAAACTTGTGGCGGGCCGTGCCGGGGTGGAAAGAATAGGGCATGGCTACCGAAACCGTCCGGTTCAGTCTTGTCGTTGCGGAAGCAAGCCAGCCCGAGACCTACACCATTTGGATGCCGCCGGATCAGGACAAGGTCTTCGCCAAACTCCTGCGGCAAATCGAGTCATGACCGTCCACCAGGAGACGACCGGCTCTAAAGCCGACTACGGCACGGTCGATTACGTGCACGGTCACGATCTTGAGCGGGTCTGTCCGGGGATCGCAACGGGAAATGCGCTAATGGATGCGCACAAGTTCTTGACTGAGTCCAGAACTCGCCGAGGTTCGCGATCCCGATGGCTGATCCCGCGCTTCTTCTTCGGCAAAACGGCATCCCGGTGACGGCGCAGCGCCTCGCGGTGCTCCGGGCAGTGTCGGAGCGGCCCCATGCGACGGTGGATGCGATCGCGGCGGAGGTGCGCGCCCGGATCGGTTCGGTCTCGCAACAGGCGGTCTATGACGCGCTCGGGACGCTGGTGAAGAAGGGTCTGCTCCGGCGGATTCAGCCGGCCGGGTCGCCCACGCTCTACGAGAACCGGGTGGGCGATAATCATCATCATGCGATCTGCCGCGAGTGCGGGAAGACGGTGGACGTTGATTGCGCCGTGGGTCGGGCCCCTTGCCTGACGGCCGCGAACGACTCCGGGTTCCTGATCGAGGAGGCAGAGGTGACTTACTGGGGTACCTGCCCCGATTGCCGCGCCGCCGCGGCCTAACGACACCGCCACCAGCGAAGATTTTCCATTTAATCGAAACAAGAAAAAACCATGCCTGATCAAACTACGACCGAAGAGAATACCGAAGCGAAATGTCCCTTTAACCACTCGGCCGGGAGCGCCCCGAAATCGATCCAGGATTGGTGGCCGAACCGGCTCAAGGTAGAGCTGCTCAGCCAGCACTCCGCGAAGTCCGATCCGATGGGCGAGAAGTTTGATTACGCGGAGGAATTCAAAAGCCTCGACCTCGCGGCGGTGAAGCAGGACCTGGCGGCCCTCATGACTGACTCGCAAGACTGGTGGCCGGCGGATTTCGGGCATTACGGCGGTCTCTTCATCCGGATGGCCTGGCATAGCGCGGGCACCTACCGGACCGGCGACGGTCGCGGCGGCGCCGGGCGCGGGCAGCAGCGGTTCGCGCCGCTCAACAGCTGGCCGGATAACGTGAGCCTGGACAAGGCGCGCCGGCTGCTCTGGCCGATCAAGCGGAAGTATGGCCGCAAGCTTTCCTGGGCGGATTTGTTGGTCCTGACCGGCAACGTCGCGCTCGAGACGATGGGCTTTAAGACGCTCGGCTTTGCGGGCGGACGCGAGGACACGTGGGAGCCGGACCAGGATATCTACTGGGGCAG
>JBPCRH010000051.1:0-2758 GCA_050997075.1 Chthoniobacterales bacterium | reverse complement strand
TGGGACTCGAACCCACAACCAACGCCTTAAAAGGGCGCTGCTCTACCATTGAGCTACCAACCCGAATTTCCCTGCATTTTTAACCACCCGGCCGGTCAATCGCAACCAACCCCGAATGCGGTCGGGGCTGCTCGACCATGGAGCTACCAACCCGCAAAGTTTGCCACCGAATCGGTCGGCCAATCGCAACCAACCCCGAACACTTTCGGGGCTACCATTGAGCTACCAACCCGGCGGGAGCCTCAGCTTTTACGTCACTTCACCCCGTCGCGCAAGAACTGCCCGCGGTCTCTCCTTGGAGGGCGGAGCTCCTGCGACGCCGCAATCTCGCGGGAGCTCGACCCTCCAGCTAAACCACAGGACCCCCGGGCAACAACTCGTGCAGGTTGTTGCGCGGGCGATCAAGGCGGAACACTTGCAGGCCCGCCGCCGCGGCCGCCGCCCAATCCCGCGCAGGGTCGTCTCCGACGTGCAGAACTTCGCCCGGAGCCCATCCGGTCGCCTCGAGCGCACGCCGATAAATCTGCGGATCAGGTTTATCGGCTCCGAGTTCGCTCGAAAGAAAGACCGTCCGAAAATATTTCGTGAGCGCGAGGTGCTCGAAGATCATCCGCAGGCGGCCGTCGAAATTGGAGACGACCGACAGCTCGTAGTGCGGCGCGAGCGCGGCCAGGACCTCGGCGACCTCCGGGAAAAGCTCCCAGACACCCGCTGCCGCGAAATGCCCGTAGGCGGCTTCAAAGAACGTGTCGAGATCGAGCGGAGCGACCGGCGTTGAAATGCGAGCGACGACGCGCGTGACGAGCTCGCGCCACCAACCTTTGTCGTCATCGGGTCGCGGCTGACCGGTCGCGGGGCGCAGCGGCATTTCCCGCCAGACCTGCGCGAACGCCTGGTCGAGTTCCCCCGCGTCGAGAAGCAAGCCCTGCTGCCGCCCAGCGAGGGCGTAGTGTTCGCCGACGCTTTTCGTTAGGCGGATCAGCGTCCCGGCGGCGTCGAAGAAAATTGCTTTCGTCATGGATTTCCTGGTCACATGAGATTCTGCCCGAATCGAAGCGCCGCGCCGGTATTTTTTTCGACTCGCCCCGTTGCCGCTGGAATCTCGAATACTTAAAGCAGCCGGGATCTCACTGACGCCCCTTCTGCTGATTCAGGTGTTAATCTGCATCAGTCGCAGCCGACACCCGCCACGACGGGCAGCTTAGCGTCGTCCCTCCCGCGTGCACGGCCTGGGTGGATTCGCGGAGCTCATCCCTCCATTTTTCTCTTTCGAGGTGGGCCTGTGGCCCCGACAATCCCCCCGCGATGCATGCGGAAAAACCCGGCGCCATCCCTTCACCTGCGCACGATCCGAAGTGGAATCAATCCCACGGCGAGGAACTGGCGAATAGCCTCAGCCACGGGGTCGGCCTGATCGCGGCGCTGATCGGCGCGCCCGTCCTCCTGCTCACCGCCTGGCGCCACGGCGACCGCTATTTTTTCGTCGGCGCGGCGGTTTTCTCGGCGGCGATGTTGCTCGTTTATCTCGGCTCGACGCTCTATCACGCCTGGCCACGCGGCGCGGTGAAATCCGCCTTCCAGGTAATCGATCCCTCCGCGATTTACCTCCTCATCGCAGGCACCTACACGCCCTTCACGCTTGGCCCGCTCCGCGGCCCGTGGGGCTGGACGATTCTCGCCTTCATCTGGTCGCTCGCGGTTTTTGGTGTGATCCTGAAAAGCATCGCCGGCACCCAATGGCGGCGGGGCTTTTCGCTCGCGCTTTATCTCGCGATGGGGTGGCTCATCCTCTTCGCGACCCGGCCGCTCCTCGCCCACGTGCCGGTGACTGGTCTGCTCTGGCTGCTTGCGGGCGGGCTCGCCTACACCGGCGGCGTTTATTTTTATATAAACAAACGCCGGCGCTACACCCATTTCGTCTGGCATCTATTTGTGCTTTTAGGCACAGCCTGCCATTTTCTCGCGGTCTTCTCCTGCCTCGCGTGAACTCCTTGCCTAACGAAACCCTGCCGGTCGAGCACAACGACCCGGTTAACTCCCGCATTCTCGCGATCTCGGAGGACAAGATCAGCGGCTTCGTCCTCGAACCGTTTACGGAAATCGCGGAGCGCTCCGGCGTGCCGCTCGCGACCGTGCTCGAACGTATCACCGCCATGCTCCGCGCCGGAACGGTGCGGCGGGTGCGCCAGACCTTGCTCGCCACGAATCTCGCGGACGGCGCCCTCGTCGCCTGGAAAGTGCCGCCCGAAAAACTCGATGCCGCCTTCGATTACATGTCGCAGCGCGATCCGTTTTCCGGTCACGTCGTCCTCCGCTCGACCGATGCGGTCACCCCGGGTTCCGATTACAAACTCTGGACGACGCTGAAAGTTCCGCACGGTTTCTCCCTCCAGCGCCATGGTGAAATCCTCACCGGGATCGTGGGCGCGGATCATTTCCGCCTCATGCCCGCGAAGGGCATCTTCACCTTAGGCGTCGGGCATGTGCGCCGGAAAAATGTCGAATCCGGCAGCCGCGCCCCCGAGCCCGCGACCATGATCAAGGTGCAACCTGCGCAGTTGAGCGAACGCGAATGGACGATCCTGACCGCGCTCAAGCGCGAGTTCGCGCCGGAAGAAATTTGCCCCTCGCCCTGGGAGGCACGGGCCGCGGAGGCCGGGGTGTCGTTAGGCGAATTCGTCGCGGTCGCGGAAGACCTGACGCGACGCAAGATCATCGGGCGTTTCTCGACCTTTCTCGAGCACGTGAAGCCTTCGGC
>JBPCRH010000448.1:0-3696 GCA_050997075.1 Chthoniobacterales bacterium | reverse complement strand
GATCAGCCGCGCGATCGGCTGACGGAGGCCACGAGCGAACTCAGCCCCGCAGGCAAACCCCCACCCGCCGTCATCCCGAGCGGATCCTGCGGTTGCGGGAGCAGTCGAGGGATCCCGTTGGGTTTCTGCGAAGCCCTCGCCCGGAGCTTCGTTTGCGACGTTGCCTCCCAGCAGCCCCATGGGATCCCTCGACTGCGCTCCGCTCCGCTCGGGATGACACTTTCGTCCGACTCCGACCCCCGCGGACAACCGATCCCACCTTCGGCTTCGTAGTTCCTCAGGTGAAACCAATCCATCGCTCGAAGCTGTTCTGGGTTCTCATCGCCCTCGCGGTCGCGCTCGTCATCGCGAGGCTGCTCCTCCCGTTTTGGGTGCGCGATTACGTGAACCAAAAACTCGAAGAGCTCGACGACTACCGCGGCCACGTCGAACAGGTGCACCTCGCGCTCTGGCGCGGCGCCTACCAGATCCGCGACGTGAAAGTGGTGAAGACCAGCGGCGACGTGCCGGTGCCATTTTTCTCCGCGCCGACGATCGATCTTTCCGTGCAGTGGAGCGCGCTGATGCAAGGCGCGTTCGTCGGCGAGATTCACTTCGAAAAACCGGAGCTGAACTTCGTCCACGGCCCGAGCAAGGAAGATTCGCAGATCGGTTTCGATGAACCCTGGACGCAAAAGATCAAACAGCTCTTCCCGCTCAAGATTAACCGCTTCACCGTCAGCGGCGGCGAGATTCACTACCGCGATTATCACAAGTCGCCGAAGGTCGACGTCGTGTTCGATCAGGTACGGGTCGTGGCGAAGAACCTCACAAACAGCGAGAAGCTCGCGAAGACGCTCCACGCCCACGTCAACCTGGAAGCGCGTCCGCTGCGCAGCGGCGATCTCCGGATGAAACTCGATCTCGATCCCTACGCGCCGAAGCCGACTTTCGATCTCGAGACCGAGCTGAAAGAGCTGCCGCTGGTGAAGCTAAACGATTTTGCCCAGGCCCTGGCGGGGATCACCTTTGAAAAAGGAACGCTCAAGCTCGCGACCGAGTTGAAGGCGACGGAGGGCGACTTCGATGGCTACGTCGAGCCGGTCTTCGATCACATGTCGATTTTTAATCCGAAGCACGACTCGGAGAACCCGATCAGCTTCGTCTGGCAGGCGATTGTCGGCGGACTCACCCAGCTCGTTCGCAACCACCCGACCGATCGTTTCGGCACGCGCGTGCCGGTGCACGGAAGTTTCGACCATCCGCAGCCGGCGATTTTGACCACGGTCCTCAACGTCTTCCGCAACGCGATCATCAAAGCCTTCGAGGGCACGCTCGAACACAAGGACCTGCCGAAGGTCGATAAAGAACAGGGGTAACGAGGCCCGCCAGGGAGAACCTTGACGCGCAGAAGCGCGTCCCTCCGGAGGGACATGCTTCTGCATGTCCAGGATCTCTGGACCGGCGGCTGGAGCGACTGCGAAAAGAACCTTCCGGATACTTCCGCATGCTCCCAGGGGCTTTGTAGCGTGCCCTGTCCTCAGCGCATCTGGTGCGGGCCCCGCCGCAGCTTCTCATCCGCGCTGAGGACAGCGGACGCTACAAGTTTGCCGGCAGAGCCGGAAATAGTCGCTCTAGAACACGCCGAGAACCTTCAGGACAATGATGATCACGACGATGACTCCGATGATGTAAAAGATGTTTCTGTTCATGAGGCGAGAAGAGATAGCACCCGGCGCCACGACGTGACCAGAACTATCGCGCGGGCCATCAGCGAGCGGCCAGCGCGCGGAAAAGCCGCAGCTCGCTTACCTCGTATTTTCCGCCGAGATCGTCGCGAATTCCCGTGAGATTGCGCGCGCCGCTGCGCTGAAACGCGGCGGCGATTGCTGCTTCCTGCTCCGGCTTGAAGAATTGCGCGCTCGTTAGGGCCGCGCCGCTCTCCGCGGCGAGCACAAGATGGCCTAAAATCGTCCCGCGCACGAACCCGCGTCCGCGGGCGATCTCGTCGATCGATTCGCCCGCTTGAAAACGCCGCAGCGTTTCCGCCTCACTGTCGTTCAGCGATCGAGCTGGGGCCGCGCGGGCCACCGCCGCCGCGGCGAAATCCCGGCGCGAGTGATCCTGGAGGTAGTGCCCGATCGCGGCTAAAAACGGCACCGTGAAATCCTTCAACTTCTGCTCGCCCACGCCCGGGATACGGCGGAATTCCACCGGCGTCGTCGGGTAACTCCGCGCCATTTCGCGCAGGGCGACATCGGAAAAAATCACGTAAGCGGGGACGTTGCGCTCATCTGCCAGATTCCGTCTAACGAGTCGCAGATCCTCGAAGAGCGCCTCGTCGCACTCGATCGCGCCGGCGCGCTCACGGATTTTTGCTTCCGGTTTATCGGGTTGTTTGGTGAGCGTGATCGGAGTGCGCGCGCGGAGCGCTTCCCGGCCGGCGGCGGTGACTTCGATCGTCGCAAATTTCCCCGACGCGACCTCGACCAGCCCGAGCCGGAGCAGCTCTCGCCCGAGCGCCTGCCAGGCGTCGCGCTTCAACTCGCGGCCGATGCCGTAGGTGGAAATTTCGTTATGCCCGCGCTGCCGCACCGCCTCCGTGTCCGCGCCTGTGAGGACTTCGACGATGTGATTTAGTCCGAAGGAAAACCCGCTCTTCTGCCGCACCCGCAGGATACAGGAGAGAAACTTCTGCGCCGCGATCGTGCCGTCGAAGGTCTCGGGAGGATTGAGGCAGTTATCGCAGGCGTTGCACGGTTCGTTAGGCCGTTCCTCTGCGAAATAGCGCAGCAGCGTGGTCCGCCGGCACTCGCGCGTCTCCGCATAGTGCACCATCTGGCGGAGCTGCTCGCGCGCGATCCGCGCTTCCGCTTCGCTCTTTTCGTCGATGAAACGGGTCTGCTTCATCACGTCACCGGCGCTGAAAAGGAGCACGCATTCGCTCGGCAAACTGTCGCGCCCGGCGCGCCCGGTTTCCTGGTAATAGCTCTCGATATTCTTCGGCAGATCGTAGTGCACGACGAAGCGCACGTTGGGTTTGTTGATCCCCATGCCAAAGGCGATCGTCGCGCTGACTACCCGGACGTCGTCGCGCAAAAACGCGTCCTGGTTCCGTGCGCGCTCGTTCGCTTCGAGCCCGGCGTGGTAAGGCTTCGCCGAAATCCGATCGCGATTGAGCTTCTCCGCGACGGAGTCGGCGGCTTTGCGGCTCGCGCAATAAACGATGCCGTTGTCGTTCGGCCGCTCACGCAGAAAAGTGAGGAGCTGATCGTAGGGCGCGGCTTTCGGGACGACGCGATAGGTGAGATTCGGACGATCGAAACTGGCGACGTAAATCTGCGGGTCGCGCAATTTTAACTGCTCCAAAATATCCTCGCGCACCCGCTCCGTCGCGGTCGCGGTCAGGGCCATGATGGGAACGTCGGGAAGGAGCGAGCGGAGCTTTTTCAGCTCGCGATATTCCGGCCGGAAATCGTGGCCCCATTCGCTGATGCAATGCGCCTCGTCGATCGCGACCTGCGCGACTTTCCAGCCCTGCACTTTCTCCATGAACGACTCGAGCATGAGTCGCTCGGGTGCGACGTAGAGGAGGCGGAACTGGCCGTTATAAAGACCGCGCAAACGAGCGCGCGCTTCCTCGCCGTCGAGGGTGGAATTCAAAAACGTCGCCGCGATGCCGCTCGCCTGGAGCGCGTCGACCTGGTCTTTCATCAG
>JBPCRH010000392.1:0-3594 GCA_050997075.1 Chthoniobacterales bacterium | reverse complement strand
AAAAAGAGGTGGGTGTGTGTTGGGGTGGGGGGGGGGGGGCCCGTCCGGCCAGAAGTTGGGGGGGGGGCGCGGCCCACCCCCCCCCCACTACACTTCGCGGGAGGACGGAAGGTCTTCGCTCGCCGGCGTCACTGGCGCCACGGGCGGAACTTCCCGCGCGGTGGGCGCACCGGCGATCCGCGGGACGCTGGCCTCGGCCGGACGGACGTCGGGCTTGGGCGCGGGGGCGTTCCCGGCACTGTGCAGCTCGTCGCTGAATTCGTCTTTCGCCTTCTGGAATTCCTTCACCGCCTGACCCATCCCCTTGGCCAGTTCCGGCAGCTTCTTCGCGCCGAAGAGAACGAGCACGATGAGGAGGATGATGATCAGGTCCGGGCCGCCAAAATTAGAGAGCAGGGCGAGCGTATTCATAGCAGCATTAAGCTTCCGACGATCTCCCGGCGTTGCAAGACGTTTCCCCGGTTCCGACAAAGCCCGCCGACACGGTCATCCCGAGCGAAGCCGAGGGATTCCGTCGGGCGCTCGTGCAGTGTCCGCGCGAAATCTCCCAGCAATCCAGCGGGATCCCTCTACTCCGCTGCGCTCCGCTCGGGCTGACGCCCTTAGACGTCGTAATACATCTGGAACTCGTAGGGATGCGGACGGAGCCGGAGCGCGTCGTAATCCTTCTGTTTCATCTCGATCCAGTTGGTGATGAAGTCGGTGTTGAAGACATCGCCGCGAAGGAGGAATTCGTGGTCTCGCTCCAGCGCCGCGATCGCTCCGCCGAGCGAATCCGGCACGCTCGGCACCTGCGCGAGTTCCTCCGGCGGGAGTTCGTAAAGGTTCTTATCGAGCGGGTCGCCCGGGTCGATCCGGTTCTGCACGCCATCGAGGCCCGCAAGCAGAAGCGCGGAAAAAGCGACGTAAGGATTGGCCGCCGAATCGGGCGTGCGGAACTCGATCCGTTTCGCTTTCGGGTTCGCCGAGTAGGTCGGGATCCGGATCGCGGCCGAGCGGTTCCGCGCGGAGTAGGCGAGGTTGACCGGGGCCTCGAAACCGGGCACGAGCCGCTTGAAGCTGTTCGTCGTCGGGTTGGTGATCGCAGTCAGGGCCGGCGCGTGTTTCAGGATTCCCCCGATGAAGAAAAGCGCCATGTCGCTGAGACCGGCATAACCGTTCCCGGCGAAGAGCGGCTTTCCTTCTTTCCAGAGGGAAATGTGGGTGTGCATGCCCGAGCCATTATCGCCGAAGAGCGGTTTCGGCATGAACGTGACCGTCTTGTTGTGCCGGCGCGCGACGTTGCGCACGATGTATTTGTAATACTGCATCCAGTCGCCCATCTGCTTCATCGGCGCGAAACGGATATCGATCTCCGCCTGGCCGGCGGTGGCGACTTCGTGATGCTGGCGCTCGATCGGAATGCCGGCTTTCTCGAGCTCGAGGCACATCTCGTTGCGCAAATCCTGGAGCTGATCCGTCGGCGCGACCGGGAAGTAGCCTTCCTTCGCCCGGATTTTGTAGCCGAGGTTCGGGAACTCTTCGCGGCCGCTGTTCCAATGCGCCTCATTGCTGTCGAGCGAGTAGGAGGCGGCGTTGCTGGTGTTGTTGAAACGCACGTCGTCGAAGATGAAAAACTCCGCTTCCGGCCCGAAGAACGCCGTGTCCGCGATCCCCGTGCTCTGCAAGTACGCCTCCGCTTTTTCCGCCACCCCGCGCGGATCGCGGCTGTACGGCTCGCGTGTGATCGGCTCCACGATCGTGCAGATGAGGCTGAGGGTCGGCTCGGCGTTGAAGATGTCGACCCAGGCGCTGTCCGGGTCGGGAATCACGAGCATGTCGGAAGCGTCGATCGCCTTCCAACCGCGGATGCTCGAGCCGTCGAAGCCAAGGCCTTCGGTGAAAATATCCTCGTTGTATTCCGTGAGCGTGGTCGTGAAATGCTGCCAGGCGCCGGGCAGGTCGGTGAACTTAAAATCCACGAGTTTGATCTCGCGGTCCTTGATCATTTTGCTGACGTCGGCGGGTGTTTTTTTGTCGTTAGGCATGCGAGGTATTCGTGACGAAGTTCCGAAAGGCTGAAGTGAAATGACGAAAGCCGAAATGCGAAATCCGAATTAATAACGAAGGACGAAAGCTCGCACGAACCACCCGATTCGTCTTTCGAGTTTCGTTATTGTTACGGGTTTCGAGCTTCGGATTTCGCCATTAACAATCAGACGGCTTTCTCGCCGATCTCCTCGGTCCGGATGCGGACCGCGTGCTCCACGGGAATCACGAAAACTTTGCCGTCACCGATCTTGCCGGTCTTGGCCGCGCTCACGACCACGCTCACGGCTTTGTCGACCATGTCGTCGGCGAGGACGACTTCCACTTTCACTTTCGGGAGGAAATCGACCGTGTATTCGGAGCCGCGGTAGATTTCGGTGTGACCCTTCTGCCGGCCGAAGCCCTTCACCTCCGTGACCGTCATGCCCTCGATCCCGAGTTCGGCGAGCGCTTCTTTTACTTCCTCGAGTTTGAACGGCTTGATGATGGCTTCGAGTTTTTTCATGTGCGTCTCTAACAGTGGCGATGTCCGTGCGCTTTTCAACGCCGAGCCGAGGAAACCAGAAAGGACGAAGGCATGGCAAGCGCCGATTTCTGTGGCGCTGATTTGGTTTAACCGCAGAGGGCGCAGAGGTCGCAGAGTGGGGAGAAGAAAAGAGGAATTCAAAAACCAGAAAACCAGGAAGGAAGCTCGAGCCCCCCTGATTTCTGGCTTTCTGGCTTCCAAATTCTCTCCGTATTCCTCTGCGCCCTCTGCGTCCTCTGCGGTTAAAATCCCCGCGGTTTCCCCCCGCATTCTTGCCGCCTCCCGCCCGAAGTTTATAGTTGCCCACGCATGCCGTCCGATCAGTTCGTTCACCTCCATCTCCACACCGAATACTCGCTCCTCGACGGCGCGGTGCGGATGCAGGCGCTCATGCAAAAAGCCGCCGAAATGCAGATGCCCGCGGTCGCCATCACCGACCACGGGAACCTCTACGGCGCGATCGAATTTTATCAGGCCGGCCTCGCCGCCGGCGTGAAACCGATCATCGGGGTGGAGGCCTACGTCGCCCCGGGCGCGATCACCGATCGCCCGACTTCGCAGCGCGATGCGGCGAACCATTTCACCCTCCTCGCGAAGAACGAAACCGGTTACAAAAATCTCGTTAGGCTGATGTCGACCGCTCATCTCGAGGGAATGCATTACAAGCCGCGGATCGACAAAGCGCTGCTCGCGGATCACGCCGAGGGCCTGATCGGCCTGAGCGGCTGTCTCAAGGGCGAGATCAACATGGCGCTGCAGGTCGACGATCTCGCGAAAGCGCGCCAGAGCGCCGCGACCTATCGCGACATTCTCGGCGCGGAAAACTTTTTCATCGAGCTGCACGATCACGGCATCGAGGCGCAGCGGAAATGCAATCGCGTCCTCCCCGAGCTCGCGAAGGAATTTGGCCTCGGCCTCGTCGCCGCGAACGATGTCCACTTCCTCGAGCGCGCGCATCACGAGGCGCACGACGTCATGATCTGCATCGGCACGGGCAAGATGGTGCAGGACGAAAAGCTGATGCGCTACGTGCCCGAGCT
>JBPCRH010000259.1:0-4176 GCA_050997075.1 Chthoniobacterales bacterium | reverse complement strand
CGGCAGGGACTTCGCGGCCTCGGTGAGATCAATCGTCTGGCCGTCGAGAACGCGACCAAGTTTGAGGCTGCCGAGCCATTTCCCGGCTTCCTCCACAGCTCCCTCCCAACTCAGCTAGAATTCGATCGGCGCCTCATCACGTAGAATCCGCGGTTTATCTAACGTCCCGGCACGGACACTGCAACAGGCTTGCAAGGCGCAGGCACAATGCCGGCAGACTTCCTCAACCCTTTGCAACTTCGCGGCGATTCGGGATTTCTCCCTCACTTCGGATTTCAGGCGATCGCGGCGATTCGGAAAAGGGCGATTCTTCGGGCTGCACCGGCCTGATTCGGGGTGATTCGGGATGTCCCTCAAACGAGACGCAGCAGGGATGCATCAGTTCCTCAGTGGAAGTGCTCGGGGGGGGACTTGAACCCCCATGCCTTGCGGCATACGCCCCTCAAACGTACGTGTCTGCCATTTCACCACCCGAGCGGGGAAGAGGTGGAATTTTGGATGAGGAACCGCGGAAAGCAAGCGCCTCTGACTCCCACGCGTGGTCGTGCTCGCGGCTCGAAAATGAATTGTAGCGGCGGGCGTGTCGCCCGCAACCAGGCGCAGCGGCTGACACAGCCGCCTCTACAGCGGAACTCAGCCGCCTCCGGCAAGAACTTTCAAGCAGGGCGCGAAACCTGCATTTACCCTCCCGACGATGAACGGGGCGCAGGATGAAGTGCAGGACTGGATCAAGCTCGACTTGCACATTCACACCCTCGACGATCCGAAGGACCGGCTCGATTACACCGCGCATCAGCTCCTCGACAAGGCGCGCGCGCGACATTTCGACGTGCTCGCAATCACGTTGCACGACAAAGTTTTCGACCGCGCGGAAGTCTTCGCCGAGGCCGCGGCGATGGGCATTCTCCTTCTCTCCGCTGCGGAGCTGCGGCTGGAAGGCGCCGACGTCGTGCTGCTCAATGTGCAGCCGCACGAGATCGCAGGCGTGCGCACCTTTGCCGATCTGCGCGCGCTCCGGGCTCGCCGCGGCCCTTCGCTTTTTTGCTTCGCACCGCACCCGTTTTTCCTGCTCGGGGGTTCGTTAGGCAAACGCCTCTTCGCGGAGATCGATTGCTTCGACGCGATTGAAATTTGTCACTTCCACAAGGGATTCTTCGATCTCAACCGCCGGGCCCGCGCGGTCGCGGCGGCCCACGGTAAACCGCTCCTCGCGACCTCCGATGCGCATCGGCTTTCCGCCTTTGGCTCGCACTTCACCGAGCTCCCCCGGCCGCTGGAAATAACCACGGAAGCGATCATCGCAGCGCTCCGCGCGGGACCGCTCCGGGTGACCAGTCCCCCCTCCACCTGGCATGATCTCTACACGGTTTTCTACTTTGTTTTCCTGCTCCATCCGGCGCGGAAAAGGCGGCAGCGGCTTCAGCGATTTCTCCGCGGAAGTTGAGGCTGGCGTTGCGCGGGAGCGGCGTGTATGTGACAAAGCCGAACCCGCTTGCGCCCATGAAAATTTGCTTCCGCTGTTGCCTCATCCTTTTCCTTGCCCTCGCTTTCACGGCCTGCCCGGCGTCGAATCCGAAGAAAAACGCGAAGAAGCCGGCGACGACCGATACCCCAATCGCAGCGGTCGACGAGAACGATTCGGTCGATTTCCAGGCGTTCCTCGGCCGGCTCCGCAAAGCCGTCGAAGCGCACGACGCTAACGCCGTCGCCTCGATGATGACGGTCGACTTCGGATACCGGCTCGAGCCCGTCGGCTCGGGCCCGGGGGTTTTCCAGTATTGGGACGAAAGCAACCTCTGGGTCGAGCTCCAGGGCGTGCTCGCGGAGAAGTTCGTCCCGAAAGGGGCTTACATGGTCGCGCCGGCGCAGTTCGCCGATCCCGCGAGCAGCTACGAGGGCTATCGCGCGGGCATCCGGCGGGTCAAAGGAAGCTGGAAGTTTGCCCACTTCGTGACTGGGTAGTTGATGTTGTAGCCGGGGGCGTTGACCCTGTCTGCCGCGGACCGCGAAGAGAAGCTCCGGAGTCAACGCCTCTGGCGACAACTCGGCACTCGTCACTTGTCACGCTCTTCGTCACTCCTCACTTCCCTGCCCCATCGCGCGCCGTTCGTTTTCGTCAGGGAATTGCTCACGTGCGAACCCGGACGCGTGGCGGAATGCGCGACCCACTTCGCGCCGGATGATCCGATGTTCGCCGGGCATTTTCCCGGGAATCCGCTCGTTCCCGGCGTCATCCTGACTGAGGCACTCGCGCAGACGGCGGGGATCGCCGCCGCTTCCGGTTACGCGGCGGAAGCTCGACCGCTTTTCCTTTTGTCCGCGATCCGGGCAATGAAATTTTTCCGCGCGGTCCGGCCAGGCGAAGAGATCGTTTTGCGCGCGGAAAAGCTCGCGCAGGTCGCGGAACTGTTGCAGTTCCAAGTGCGCGCGAGCGTCGGCGACGAGGTCGTGGCCGAGGGACAGCTTGTCCTCAATGTCAGCGCGCAAAGTTCCACGGCCGCATTGGAATAGGACGTGCTTGCGCTACTCTTAACGCTGTCCCATGCCCGCCACGCGCCAGCCCGAAATCGCCATTATCATCCCCGCCTGCGACGAGGCGGAATGCATCGGCGTGGTCCTCGATGAGCTGCTCGCGGCGATCGATCCCGAGAAATACGTCGTCGCCGTTGGGGTCAACGGCGCGCGCGACGAGACCGCGGAAATCGCCCGTACCCGTCCGGTGCTCGTCGCGGAAACGGACCGGCGCGGTTACGGCTACGGCTGCCAGGCAGCGATCAGCCTAACGAACAATTTCTTCCCCGGAATCCGCGCCTACATTTTCTGCGCCGGCGACGGCGCCTCCGCGCCGGCCGATCTCGCGCGCGTCACCCAGGCCTACGAGCAGGGCTATGATTTCGTCCTGGGCAGCCGGACCCGGCGCTGGCGCAATTGGCGCACCATGACGCTCCGCCACATGATCGCGAACGCGGTCCTCGGGCTTTGGTGCGGGTTGCTCAGCGGGCGCTCTTTCAGCGATCTCGGGCCGCTCCGCTTGATCAGCCGCCCGCTCTTCGAAAAGATCGCACCGCGCGAGATGACCTTCGGCTGGACGATCGAAGCGCAAATCCGCGCCGCCCATCTCGAGGCCACGATCTGTGAGATCCCGGTGCAGGAACGGCGCCGGATCGCCGGGGAACAAAAAGTCTCCGGGGTGACTTGGCGCCGAACCCTCGTGATCGGCTGCAAGATTCTGGCGGCCGGCTATCGCGCCTGGCAAAGTGCGCGAGGGGCCCGGTCACTGCCCCTGGGGGGTTCGCCCGGCCGGATTCCGCGCGAAGCGTGAAACGACCCCGCTGGTTACTCCTCCTCGCAGCTGCCCTCACGAGCGGGTGCGGTAGTTTTCGCGCGCCCCCGCTGCCGCAAAACGCCAGCAGCGCCGCGCCCGCGCCGGCGCCCGCCTTCGACGAAAGCTGGGCGACGCGGGTGCGCGCGGCGGACACGATTTATTTTAGCCTAACGAAAAGCGCGACGGCCGGTGGACAGCCGGTCTGGCAGGTCATTCAACTCCTCCAGGCGAGCGGGCAGCGGGTTACGCTCGGCTGGGCGGAGCTGCCGGCCGCGCAGCAGCCGCTCCTCGAGCAATGGCAACGGCAGGAAGCGCCCGCCGCCGATGCGCTCCCGCGTCTCCTCCGTCCGGAGCGCGCCGCGCTCCTGCGTCAGGCCTTGCGGCCCGATCTCGCGCAGGTCGCGCTCGGCCCTCCGCGCGAGTTGCTCGCGAAAATCCGCGACGGCGTCGCGCTCACGGCGCCGGAGGAAGCCGCGCTTCCGCGCGACTTTCGTCCGGAGCCGAATGCGCTCGAGGATTTCGCCGATCGCATCGGCACCTCCAGCCGGCTCCGCCGCTACAACGTGCGCCGGCTCTTCCGCGCGCATCTCGTCGCCGAGCAGACGGTCGCGGAGAACATCGTCTTGTATCAACGCGCGCATCCGGAGGGGAAGTTGCTCGTTCTTCTGCCTAACGACGCCATGATCGAGCCGCGCGAGATCGCGGCCTTCGTCACGCAAAAGCTGCCGCTGAAGCAGCTCATTCTCGACCGCGCCCAGCCGCTCCGCACGGTGCAGCCCCAGCTCGTGGTCATCCCGAGCGGAGCGGAGCGCAGCCGAGGGATCCCGTGGAATAAACGTGCAGCGCAGGGA
>JBPCRH010000307.1:0-7076 GCA_050997075.1 Chthoniobacterales bacterium | reverse complement strand
GCAATACTTCCTCCTGACTTATCTCGACCACATGGAAGTGCTGACCATGTCTGCGATCGCGCAGAAGATGGGGCACACCACCGCGGCGGCCAGCGGGATTGTCGCCCGCCTGCCAAACCTTGGTTCTGTTCTGCGTTCTCACACCGCGGATGACCGGCACAAAATGAGGGTTTTCATCCCCAAGCGCGGGTCGGCGCTTGTCCGGCGCATCCGTGAGGAAATGATCTGCAACCTGATGAAAATCATGGCTCACCTCTCCCCGGGCGAGCAGAAATCCTGGCTGCAGATTTACAGCAAGATCTACGACTACTGCCAAAAAAAATGAGCCGTGACGCGGCCCGGCCTGGCGCCGCGGCCGCTTTGTCCGATCCCGGGGTTCCCCATCTGCCGCTCATCTTTGATCGAGTGGCGACCATGCAGGCCTCGCCCGGGCGCATCTCCTAGCAGTCCACGTTTCTTCTCAAATCATGTCTTCTTCTTACTCCACCTCTCGCTCTGCCGTCCGCGCTTCGACGCGGCTTTCTTTCTCAAGTTTTAGTGCTCGGCCGGTCGTCACGGCGGTCGCTCTCTTTGGCCTCGCCGCGTTCGCTTTTGCCGGGAATGGGCCCACGCGCATGAGCAGCACGTCGGCAGCCGCGACGCGCGTCTTTACCCTCGAGGAAGCGGTCCAGACGGCCTTCCAGCGCAACCCCGCGATCCTGACCGCGCGCCAGGAAATCCGGCGGACCAAAGGCCTCCAAATCTCCGTGCTTTCGCAGGCCCTGCCCCAACTGACCTCGACTGCGGTTTTCGACCGGACCGATCCGAACCTGATCAACAACGGCAGATCCACGGGCGGGAGCGGTGCCGTTCCCACGCCTACGATCGCTCCCAGCGCGACCCCGACCCCGACGCCCGGCGGAACGCCGGCGGCCGGCGGCCAGAGCGTTTCTCTGAGCAACAACTCCTACGATATCCGCTTCACCGCCAGTCAATTGCTCTATAACGGCACGGTCATTCCAGCGATTCGCGGGGCCGGCGCGGCGCGCGACGCGAGCCTCTTCGCGCTGCGCGATACGATCGATCGGGTGATCGCGACCGTGCGCCAGCAGTTCTATCAGATCATTTTGAACAAGGAGCTCATCGGGGTGCAGGAGGAGTCGGTCCGTCTTTTGGAGAGTCAGTTGAAGGACCAGCAGAACCGTTTTGAAGCCGGCACGGTGCCGCGTTTTAATGTTCTCCAGGCCGAGGTCGCGCTCTCCAATCAGAAGCCGGCGCTGATCACCGCACGGAATAATCTGCGCATCGCCCAACTCCAGCTCGCGAAGACGATCGGCCTCGATTTCAACCCCGCCCGCGGGGCGGCGCCCCCTCTCGAGTGCAAGGGCGAGCTGGTTTATATCCCGCGCGATATCCCGCTGGAGGTCGCGGTGGAGCTGGGCAAAGAGCGGCGGCCATTTTTGAAACAGCAGCGGGCCAACATTTTGGGCCAGGTCGCGCAGGTCGGAGTGGCGCTCGGGGGTTATCAGCCGTCCTTCAGCATCAACGGAGGCTATGAATACCGGAGCAACCCCTTCTCCGACCGCTTGCGCGACGTGGCCGAAGGCTACTTCCTGGGGATCACCGCCAATTGGGCGATCTTCGACGGTTTTCTCACGGCCGGGAACGTGAAGCAGCAGCGTGCGCTCTTGAGCGAGGCGAGGATCACTTACGACGACGACGTCCGGCAGGTCGAACTCGAGATCCAGCAGGCCTACTCGAATCTGCAGCAGGATCGCGAGCTTTACGACAGCCAGTCGAAAAACGTCGACCAGGCGCACGAGGCCTTGCGCCTCGCCAGCGCCCGGCTCGCGGTCGGTGCGGGCGTGCAATTGGATGTTTTGAACGCCCAGGTCGCCCTCACCCAGGCGCAGTCGACTCGGCTCTCCGCGCTCTTCAGTTATGATTCCGATCTGGCCGAATTCGATCGCGCCACGGCAACCGACACGATCTATCACGACAATTTCGACGACCCGCTGACGCGGAAAAGCCGTGAGACGAAATACATCAAGACGGACACGCGAGAAACGCGGACCCGGACAGTGCAGCCGTCGGCGAAGTAGTGGCGATGTCTGGGTCGGCGATCGTGGCGGGAACGGTCGTGGAAACGTTCCCAGCCCTCAGCGCGCTCGGGATCGTTAGGCATGGATTTATCGGGCGGATTCCCGGGCTCGACGTCACGACCGAGCGGGAGGAAGCGCTCCGCCGGCTCGAGGCGGTGCATCGGACTTTGCGGGCCGATCTCGGTTTTAGTGCTTCGCCTTTCGCGACCGCGGAACAGGTGCATGGCAAGGAAATCGCGGTCCTCGAGGAACCGTTCACGGGCAATTTCTGCGCGGCTGGCGCCGACGGTCTGGTCACGGATCAACCGGAGATCTCGTTAGGCATTTATGTGGCGGATTGCGCCGCGGTTTACCTGGTCGATCCGGTGCGGCGCTCCATTGGACTCGTGCATTCCGGCAAAAAAGGAACCGAGCTTGCGATCGTGAGGCGCGCGATCGAAACGATGCGCGACCGCTTCGGTTCGCGGCCGGGCGACCTCGTCGTGCAGTTGAGCCCGTGCATTCGCCCGCCGCATTACGAGATCGATTTCGCGGCGGAGATTGTGCGGCAGGCGCGCGCCGCTGGCGTCACCGCGGTGCACGACAGCGGCCGCTGCACCGCCTCCGATCTCCCGCGCTATTATTCCTACCGGATCGAGAAAGGCCGCACCGGCCGGATGCTGGCGTTGCTCGCGCTGGCCAGTCATCCCGAGCGAAGCGCAGCGGAGCCGAGGGATCCCGCCGGGCCTCCTCGAAGCGAGAGCACGCAAAGGTGATCCGATAACTTCCAGGAAAACCACGGGATCCCTCGGCTTCGCTCGGGATGACCACCGGGACGACGTCGCTCGGAATGACACTTGCCGCCCCGGCGAAATCTGTTAATCCTCAAAAAAGTGAAGCGCTGGCAATTCATCCTCCTCCTCCTCGTCGGGCTCGCCTGTTTTTGCCTGACTCTCGTCAGTATCGTTTTCGCGCGGCAAAATCAGCAGCTCCAGGCCGAGGTCCAGGCCCAGCAGACGCTGATTAACAAAGGCGCGCTCAGCCAGCAGATTGGCGCCAATCTCCTCCGCGAGATGGCCGCGGTCGCGCAGACCGATGAGCCGATGAAACAGCTTTTGCGCGAGAAGGGTTACAACCTCGCGCCCGCACCTTCGCCCACTCCCTGACCATGGAACCGGAAACGCCAGGCCCACATTATCACGGCTTCTGGCCGGTCTTTCTCATCGGCATGAGCATCGTCCTGATCCTCGTCTGGGAGATTCAGGTGAGCGTTTTTACCCGGCGCAACGCGACCGCTTTGAAGGAACAACAGGTCAAGGTGGTCGATGAGGCGAAGAAGGTGCAGGGCGAGTTGGAAAAGATCGCGCGCGGCCTGGTCGAGCTCTCGAAAACCGACGCGAAGGCGCAGCAGATCGTGACCAAGTTTGGGATCAAGGTGAACAATCCCACGGTGCCGACCGAGACGCCCGCGCCCTAGCGACAGCTCGCCTGCCCGCTCCGCTCTCCGCTTCGCTGTAGTCGCCTCACTCATGGGAGGCGCGGGTATCGACCCCGCGAGCACGCCGCGCCCCCGCGCTTCGCAGAGCGAAGCGTCTACAACTCGCCGCAGATGCGGGGGAGGCCGCCGGAAACTTCCGCGCCGGAAGCCTGCTGAGGCAGGGGTAGAACGCGGACGTGCCGCCCGCAAGATCGAGCCGGCTCGCGGCCGACACGGCCGCCGCTACAACTGCGGAAACATGCGACCGGTTTCTCGCTTCTCGTTAGGCGCTATTCCGCGCGACTCGTGCGGCGGAAGCCGCAGACCCCGCGCTTCTTCGCCGCGGCGACAAAATCGAAAAAGATCAGCGCCGGTCCGCGCCAGGTCTGGGCGCGCGCCTGCTCCAGCGCCTGGGAGACGTTTAAGCCGCTCTCGTAAAGCAGCCGAAACGCCGCCCTGATCTCCGCGCGATCGTCCGGCCCGAAGCCCGCACGTTTCATCCCGACAACGTTCAGACCCACCACCTGGTTCACGCCCGCGCCGACCACGAACGGGGGCAGATCTTTCCCGAAACCCGCGTTCCCCTGCGTGATCGCGAGCTGCCCCACCCGCATGAATTGATGAAAGACGCAGCCGCCGCCGAGGAAGGCGCCGTCCTCGACTGTGACGTAGCCGCCGAGGAGGCAGTTGTTCGCGACGATCACCTTGTTCCCGAGCGCGCAGTTGTGGCCGAGGTGCGCGCCGACCATGAGGAAATTTTCGTCGCCGAGCGTGGTGAAAGAATCCGGCGCGGTCCCGCGATGAATCGTGACGTGCTCGCGGAAGATATTTCCGCGACCGATCGTGATGCCGCTGCGCGTGCCGGCTTTAAAACTCAAATCCTGCGGTGCGCCGCCGATGACCGCGCCGACGCCGACCAGATTATCCGGTCCCAGCCTAACGAATCCGTCGAGCACGGCGTGCGCCTGGATAACGCAGCCCGCGCCGATTTCCACCTCGGGCCCGATGCAGGCGTGCGGTCCGACTTCGACCTCCTCCGCGAGGCGAGCGGCGGGATCGACGACCGCGCTCGGGTGAATTTTCAGAGGACGCCCGCCTCCTTAAAGCTGAAGTAAGGCTGCCGGCCCTCCGCGGGCGCGCCGATAATAATGTGATCGAGCAGACGAATCTGGAGCAGCTCGGCGCCTTCCCGCAGTCTTCTCGTTAGGCTGTGATCGGCCTGGCTCGGCGAGGGATCGCCGGAGGGATGATTGTGCGCCACGATTACGGCGTAGGCCGAGTAGATGATCGCCGGGCGAAACACTTCGCGCGGATGGGCGATGCTTTCGTTCGCACTGCCTAACGAGACCTCTTCCACGCGCAGAAGATGGAACCGGGTGTTGAGCAAAACGACCCGAAGCGACTCGCGATGGAGCGCGCGCATCTCGAGGTTCAGGAGATCGTAAACCTCCTGCGGCTCGGTCATTTTCTTCCCGGTGAAACGCTCTTTCACGAGGCGAACACCGAGCCCGAAAGCGGCCGCGAGCTGCGCCCCCTTGGCCGGGCCGACGCCCTTGATTGCCGCTAATTCTTTAACCGAGCAGCGGCTCAAAACCTCGAGTGATCCATATTTCGCGAGCAGTTGGCGTGCGACTTCGATCGCGTTGGCGCCTTCCACGCCGGTGCGCAAAAGAATCGCCAGGAGCTCGGCGTCGGTGAGCGCGGCGGCACCGCGTGCGACCAGCTTTTCGCGCGGCCGATCGTCGGCCGGCATCTCGCGAATTTTCAGCTGCGCCGTCATTCGCGCCGGCGGGGCAGTTAGCCGCGGAGCGGCTCGAGCAATTCGCGGAGGGCTTCGCCGAGGCCAAAGAGCGAGTCGACGTATTCGTTAGGCGGAAGCGAGGCGAGCTCGGCGTCGGCTTTGGCGATGAAGCCGAGCGCAGTCGTGATCGCGGCGCCGAGGCCGCCGTCGGCCGGCGCGCTCTGGAGAAGCGCGGTCACTTCCTCGAGCTTGCCCTCGAGCACGAGCGCGGCCGCGCGTTCGCGATCAAAAGCGGTGGCCGACTCGAGCAGCGCGAGGACGGGCAGGGTGAGCTTGCCCTTGCGCAGGTCGGTTCCGAGCGTCTTGCCGGTTTCGCTTTCGCTCCCGGCGACGTCGAGGCAATCGTCGTAAATCTGGTAAGCGGTGCCGATGTGCGCGCCGTAATTTTTCAACTGCAACACCACTTCTTCGGGCGCGCCGTTAATCACCGCGCCGAGCTCGGAAGCGCAGGCAAAGAGCGAGCCCGTCTTCATCCCGATGATCCGAAAATATTCGTCGCGCGAGAGCTGGAGATCGAAGCGCAGCTGGGTATGGATCATTTCGCCGGAGCAAACTTCGGTCGCGGTCCGCGCGATCGTCCGGCTGATTCGGGTGTCATCGAAATCGGTCGCAAGATTGAGCGCATGCGCGAACAGCACGTCGCCGAGAAGGACGCTGAGGGAGTTGCCCCAGCGCGCGTTCACCGTCGGCTGGGAACGGCGGCGTTCCGCATCATCCATGATGTCGTCGTGCACCAGGGTCGCGAGGTGAATTAATTCCACGATGACCGCGAGATCGGTGTGCTCCGAGGTGAGCGAGCCGGTGGCGCCGCCGCCGAGGAGCGCAAGGAGCGGGCGGAGACGTTTGCCGCCGCCGCCGATGGCGTAGGCGACATAGCCCTCGATCGCGGGATCGAAGGCGTTAACCTGCGCGGAAATCCGGCGATCGACCTCTTCGAGCTCGGCCCGGACCGGCTGGAAAACCCGCGTCAAGGGACCCGCCGAGGCTTGCGGCGCAGCGGCTCCGTTCGCGGAAATTTTCACAAGCGCAGAATAGAGGGGAGCTAGCAGCGCCGCAACCACGCGTCCGTCGCATATTTTTGGGCGGCGAGCACGGCCGCGCGGGCGTGCACGGAGGCCGGGATTTCGCGGGTTTCGAGCGCGGGGGAAAGGGCGCAGGCGAAGCGCTCGCGGAAGGCTTGGGGGAGTTGTGGAATCTGAATGCTGCCCTGCTGCAAAAAGCCGGCGCGGGTCCGGCGTTGCGCGGCGCCTGCGATCTTCCGGCCGTCGAGGAGAAGGTCGTCGCGCACGGGGTTGGCGAAGCAGGCGTCGGAGATTTTTAGTGCTGCGGCGGTGGCCAGTTCGACCTGCAAGTTTTCCGCCCGCAAAGCCTCGCGGATGGCGGCGTGAAGCGCGGCGTAAACCGCAGGCGGGCCTTGCGCGAAAGCCGGATGCGAAGCCGGGGTAATAAGGGAATAAGTGAGATCTTCGCCGTGCGGCACGATCCCTCCGCCGGTCCAACGGCGGACGAGTTCGCGCGTCTCGTCCGCGACGTCGGCAAATTTTCCGAAGTAACCGAAGGAAAGCGCGGGCCGTTCCCAGCGGTAAAAACGCAAAACCGGCGCGCTGCTCAATTCGAGCAGCGCCTCGTCGAGCGCCATGTTCAGGGCCGCGCCCGCGGGCGCCCGATCGTCGTAAACGATTAGTCGCTCAAACCACATCGGCCGCGATCTGCTCGAGCGCCGCGCGCGGATCCGGCG
>JBPCRH010000246.1:0-4879 GCA_050997075.1 Chthoniobacterales bacterium | reverse complement strand
GTGCAGTTGTCGATCGTTGGCCTGGGGCCGTATGCGGTGGCGCTGCAGGAGCAGTTGCCGGAAGCTTGTTTCACCGGCTTCCTCTCCGGCGAAGCGCTCGCCAGCGCCTACGCGTCCGCGGACATCTTCGTTTTCCCGAGCACGACCGATACCTTCGGTAACGTCATCATCGAGGCGCAGGCCGCGGGGTTGCGGGCGGTGGTTTCCGATGAGGGCGGTCCTGCGGAATTGGTCAGTGAAGGAGTAAACGGCCTGATCACCAAAGCGCGCGACGCCGCTGACTTCGCGCGCGCCGTTCGCCAGCTCGTGGAAGACAACGACCTGCGCACGCGCATGAGCGCCGCCGCGCGCGCGGCGGTGGCGGGCCGGAGCTGGCCTGACGCCTTCCGCAAATTCTGGTCGCTGACCGAGTTTGCCTAACGAGACTAAGAATGTTAACGCAGAGGAAGAGGAGGAATCAGGAAAGCAGCAAATTGTCGGGCGGGCGCGCTGCCTGCGCCGTGCGACTCCTCGCCATTTTTCCTCTGCGCTCTCTGCGTTCGCTGTAGACGCTTCCCTCTGGGAGGCGCGGGTATCGTGATCACAGCACCGCCCCCGCGCTTCGCAGAGCGAAGCGTCTACAGCGGGTTTACAGCACTTGCGCGAGACAACCCCAGCTGGCCGAGCATGCGATAAACCTGTAGATGGTGGCTGTCGCGATGCGTAAAATCCTGTTCTTCCTCATGCTTTGCGCGTTCGCCGGCAGGGTCTTTGCGGCGGAGCCGGTGCGGCGCGCGCAGGAAGAGCTGCGGCGGCGGAATCTTTTTTTCGGCGATGTCGATGGTCAGGAGACCCCCGGGCTGGCGGCGGCGCTGCGCCTGTATCAATCGCACAAGGGCTTCGCGCCGAGCGGGCGCCTCGATCCGCTGACCGCGCGTTCGTTAGGCATCGAAACCGGCGACGCGGTCGACGTAACCGTGACGAAGTGGCCGGACGTGCCGGTCCTTAAAAGCGATGCGGCCCGTGAGCTGCCGCCCGCGACGCAGGCGGCGATCGAGAAGCAGGCGGTGAAGAATCTGGCGGTGGAGCCGTTGCCGGAGGAGCCGGCGGAATCGCCGAGCGGCGCGCAAAATCTTGATCCGCAAAAGGTGACGACGTTTGTCGAAAATTACCTGCGCGACAACGAAGCGAACGAGCTCGCGCTGCAGTTGCGCTATTACAGCTTTCCGGTCGACTACTTCGACCACGGGAAAGTGGGCGAAGGGTTCGTCGCGAAAGACAACCGCAATTACATGCGGCGCTGGCCGATCCGGCATTATCAGATGGAAGCGCCGGTGAAGTTCGCGGCCGGGGCGAAGGAAGGCGAAACCATCGTGGAATTCCCGATCTCTTTCGAGGTCCGGGGCGGGTCACGCGCGGCGCGCGGGAAGACCCGAAATATCTGGACGATCAAACCGGACGGGGGTGAGCTGAAGATTGTCGCCATTCAAGAACAGCATCTGCGCGAATAAGCGCGGGGCTGGACTCGTCTGAGGGAGGGCGCTTTTCAATCCGGGAAAGCGTGCCGCGTCATCATGAAGGTCCAAACCAAGATCATCCTCCTCCTCGTCCTCGTGGTCGCGAGTTTCCTGGCCGGGCTGGCGTCGATCCGTTTTTACGAAAAGCTTAACTTCCGCCGCATCGCCGATAGCCGCTTCGCGGAGCGGAACCGATCCTTCGACGACTTTCTCGAGTCTTACAGCCTGCCCCTGAAAACGCTCGCGGAGGATTCGACTTGTCTCGATCAAATGGTCCGCGCGACCGCGCAGAACGACCGGGCGTGGCTCACGCAATATTTCAGCGACGGGATGCTCGCGGGCTTTCGCGCCAACGCCATCTGGGTCTATCGCCAGGATGGGCAACTCCTTTTCCAGCACGATAATCTCCATGCCCAGCCGCCCCTCGCGCTGCCCGTGCCGGCCGGGACGTTCTCCGAGGTTTTCGCGCACCAACCGCTCCGCCATTTTTTCGTAAAAGTCCCGCTCGGGCTGATGGAGATCCACGCGGGGACGATCCATCCCTCGGCGGATTTCCGGCGCGAATCACCCGCCTACGGCTACCTCTTCGTGGGCCGGCTTTGGAGTCAGCGCGAACCCGGGGGCACGATGAACGACTCGGTCATCGGAGAGATGTCGCTCTTCACGAATAACGAGATCCATCTCGCTTCCGCGCGGCAGGAGGTGCGCGAGGTGAATGACGAGACGAACGGCGCGATTGTCTTTGCGCGTTCGTTGGCGGACTGGAACGGCGCGCCGATCGCGCGGCTCATCATCACGAACGATTCGCAGATCATTCGCGAGTTGCAGCGCTCGAGCGAGCGGCTCCTCCTCGCGCTGATTATTTTCGCGTTCGTCCTCCTCCTGCTCCTTTGGTTTTCGCTCAATCGCTGGGTCCGCCGCCCGCTCCAGTTAATCATGGACAGCCTCCGGCGCGACGATCCGCGACCCATCGAGCAACTGGCGACGGAAGGCTCGGAGTTCGGCGCGCTCGCCCGCACGGTGCACACCTTCTTCGAGCAGCGGCGCAAGCTCCTGCGGGAAATCAGCGAGCGCCGGCTGACCGAGGAAGCGCTGCACAAAAGCGAGGAAGAGCTCCGCCATTCCCAGAAGCTCGAGGCGGTCGGGCAGCTCGCCGGCGGCGTCGCGCATGATTTCAATAACCTCCTGACCGCGATCATCGGCTACGCGGAATTGCTCCAGGCCCGCGCCGACAATCCCGCGCTCGTCCGGCGGGGCGCGGATCTCATCCGCAAAGCCGGGAACCAGGCCGCGGAGCTGACCCGTCAGCTCCTCGCTTTCAGCCGGAAACAATTGCTCCAGCCGAAAGTGATCGACTTGAACCATCTCGTTGTGGAAATGGAGCGCCTCCTTCGCCGTCTGATCGGGGAACGCTATGAATTGGTCACGCTTCCGGAGGCGACGGGCGGCCGCGTCCGGGCCGACCCGAGCCAGCTCGAACAGGTGATCATGAACCTCGGGGTGAACGCGCGCGACGCGCTGCCGGAGGGCGGCCGGATCACGATTCGCACGGACAACCAGACGCTCGATACCCGGCTGGCCCACCAGGTTTCGGCATCGTTAGGCGCGGGCGATTACATCGTCCTGAGCGTGACCGACAACGGCAAGGGGATGGATGCGGAAACCAAGTCGCGCATCTTCGAGCCATTCTTCACGACCAAGGGCGCGGGGAAAGGGACCGGGCTTGGCCTCGCCACGGTTTACGGCATCGTGCGCCAGAGCGGCGGCGCGATCGCGGTCGAGAGCGCGCCCGGGCGGGGCAGCGTCTTCACGATTTACCTCCCGCAGGAACGGGCGCCGCTGGATGAAATTAAGGCCGCGCCGGCCGCGGTCGAGCCGTCGCAGGATTTCGAGACCATTCTCGTGGTTGAGGATGAGGAGATCGTCCGCGAACTCGTCTGCGAGGTGCTCGATCAGCATGGTTACCACTTTCTCTGCGCGAGCGATGGCCGTGCGGGATTAAAGATGGCCGCGGAACACCCGGGCAAAATCGATCTCCTCCTCACCGACGTGATCATGCCGCTGATGAACGGCCATGAGCTCGCCGCGCAACTCGCCGAGAAGCGACCGGATCTGAAAGTGCTCTACGTCTCCGGATATTCCGACAACGACATCGGCCATCACGGCGTGCTCGATGGAAATGTGGAGCTGCTGGAAAAGCCGTTTAGTCCTCAAGCTCTCGCGCGGAAGGTCCGCGAGATCCTGGGCGGACCGGTGGATACGGCTGCGGCGCCCCTAGCGCACGTTTAAAAGTGTGCGGCGCAAAGGCGTCCGCGTTGGATTTTTTCTCGCCGCTTTTTACTCCTTTGTTCGTTAGGCGGGTCGTTGCTTTTGGCCTCTTGCGAGCGCGCGTCTCATTCCGGCGAGAAGGCGGAGAGTGAACGCGGCGAGGGGAAGGTTGTGGTGGCGACCTGGTGTGACGTCCCGGCCGATTCGCTCGCCCGCCGGCGGGCAGGAAAAACCGAGCTAACGGCCGCGAGCGATCATTTCAAATTGGGCACGCTCGTCCGGGTCGTAAGCGTGGCGAGTGGCCGGAGTGTGGTCGTGCGCATCACCGACACGGGATTGCGCGGGAGCGAGTCGCAGATCGACATCTGCCGGGAGGCCGCCGAGCAGCTCGGCATGGTCTCCAAGGGCGTGGCAAAAGTGCGCGTCAGTGCGCTTCCGCCAGAGACGGAGACGGACGCCAAAGTTACCCCGAGTTCCTAAGCGGACTCACCACCATATCCTGTGCGAGGGGTTCCCAGCGCCCTAAATCTTGCGGTTGGAACCTCCGATTCCGGCCCAGATATCATTTGTTCGGAAGGCACTTTTCGCCTATCTTTCCGTCTCGCGGCCGGGCCGCTTTTTTATGCTTCAATCCAACGACGAATCCGCCCCTCCCAGCACCCCATCCGAACGGCCCGCCGGCATCGCCGAAAGCCAAAAATACAACGCCGCGCAAATCGACAAACTGGAGGGTCTCGAGGCGGTCCGGAAGCGCCCGGGCATGTATATCGGCGACCCCGATGAGCGCGGTCTGCACCACTGCGTTTTCGAAGTGCTCGACAACTCGATCGACGAACATCTGGCTGGTTATTGCAGCAAAATCGACGTCGCGGTGCACGTCGATGGCTCGGTCTCGGTGCGCGACAACGGCCGCGGGATTCCGGTCGACATGCACCCGAAATTCAAGATGCCGGCGGTTGAGCTCGTGCTTACCAATCTTCATGCCGGCGGTAAATTCGGACAGGGCGCCTACAAATATTCCGGCGGTCTTCACGGCGTCGGCGCGAAGTGCGTCAACGCGCTTTCCGACTGGTTCAAGGTCGAGGTCTCGCGCGACGCGAAGGTTTATCACATGG
>JBPCRH010000145.1:0-2597 GCA_050997075.1 Chthoniobacterales bacterium | reverse complement strand
GCGGTCACGAACGTCTCGAAAAAGCGCCACGTCCGTCGCGCGGTCAGGCGTAGAACGCGGGCATCGGCGGGTGCTACCGCAAGCGCGCCCGAAGAACGGAGCGGCCGGCTCGCCCAGAGCGCGAGCGCGGGCGAAAGCAGCCAAAGGACCAGGACGGGCGCCGCGATCCGCAAGGTTTTCGGATCGTCTAGGGCAACGATAACCAGGACTGCCGCGGCCAGCGCCACGCCGCCGCCCATCCCTAGATACATGCCGACGAGACCAAGCCGTCCGCTCATTTTCATCTGCGCGGCCGTGACCCATTCGAGCAATCTTTTTCGCCTAACGAAGAGCCGGAAAAGCGTGCGCAGGATCGCGTCGGCCATGAGCCAGGCTTGCGAAGCGATGAGGGTGATGAGGAGCCCAAACTGCAAAACGGCCACGCCGAAATCGTTCGCGACCGCGCGCCAATGTCGGCGTTGCGAGAGACCGAAGCGACGCGGAATGATGCCCAGAATCGGCGGCAGAAAAACCGGGATGGCGAAGGTCGCGAGGACAAACACGCTCCAGGTCGCCGCAGCTGGCAGGGGCAACATCCATCCCGCGAGCAAGGCCAGAAAAGCTCCCGGCGCGGAAAGGGTTCGGCGCAAATTATCCAGCATCTTCCAGCGCCCGATGAAGGGAATCGCCTGCCGTCCCGGTTTATCGTGCGGCGGAAAGCCGGAGCCGAAAATCCACGGCAACAACTGCCAATCGCCGCGCGCCCAGCGATGTTGGCGCGCCGCGGCCACGTCGTAGCGCGAGGGATATTCCTCGACCACCTCGATGTCCGTGACGAGGCCCGCGCGCGCGAAAATTCCCTCGAGCAGATCGTGACTGAGCAACGTGCTTTCCGGAATGCGCTGCTCCAGCGCGGTCTCGAAAGTATCGACGTCGTAGATGCCTTTGCCGCTGTAGGAGCCTTCGCCGAACAGGTCCTGGTAAACATCGGAGACAGCGAAAGCGTACGGGTCCAATCCGCTCCGGCTCGTGAAGACATATTGAAAGAGCGAACCTTCGGAACGCTTTGGAAGCGACGGGGTCACGCGCGGTTGCAGAACCGCGTAACCTTCCACGACGCGTCCGCGCACCGGATCGAGCCGTGGCCGATTGAGTGGATGCGTCATCTTGCCGACGAGCTTCTTCACGGTTCCGCGCGGGAGACGCGTGTCTGCGTCGAGCGTGATGACGTAATGAATGCCCTGCGGCGCGACCAGCAGTTCGCAACCGACCGAGGCGAAGGTTGTATCGGTCGCGCCGCGCAACCAGCGATTCAACTCATGCAATTTTCCGCGCTTCCGTTCCCAGCCGATCCATTTGCCCTGGCCTTCATTCCAAATGCGCCGGCGATGGAGCAAGAAAAAACGCGGGTGTTCCGCGGCCGGGCCGTGCCGTTCGTTCAGACGCTCGATTCCTTCGCAGGCCACGCGCAGCAGTTCGGCGTCGCCCGGCGTGGTCTCGGTATCGGCATCCTCCCAATCCGTGAGGAGCGCGAAGCAAAGATCACCGTCCTGATTCGCCAGGTAGTGCACCTCCAGGCGGACGATTTGCTCCTCGATTGCGGCCGGGGTCACGAGAAGCGTGGGCACCACGACGATGGTGCGAAAGTCCCGCGGCACGCCGTCCTCTAGTTCCATCGCCGGGAGCGTCCGGGGATGGAGATCGTTCGTGATCGCGCGGTTGATAATCGCCACCGCCAGATCCGACGCCGGGACCAAACCAATCAGCGCGAGAAGCAGGAGCGTCCAGCCGCCAATCCCGAGGGCGGAGAGACCGACCAGCGGCAACGCGAGAATGACCGCGAGCGTCACGACGATGCCGCCGATGTATCCGACGATGCCCGCCCGGCGGCTGGCCCGGCCTAACCATTCGCTGACCGGAACACGAAACCCAATCTCCTTTTCAAACCCCCGCCGGCCATTCGCGATGAGGTAGTAACCGGCCTGCTGCTGGTGCAGCGTCCCACCCCCGGCGTGGGCGCGCCGGGCCGCCGCGATTGCCCGCTGCGCCACGTCCAGTTCCCAATGGCCCGAGCCGCGGGCCAGTTGTTCGATGGCCCGCCGATATTGATCCCGCGTTGGGAAATCCATCGCCGCGAAATCGCTCTCGGCCCGGAGGGCGGCGTCCACCAAGCTCGCGCTCTCGAAGATTTTCGCCCAATCAAGCGCCGAAATCAGGCGCATGCTCGTGATCAGGTTGCGCACGGTGACGTTTAACCCGACCTCGCGCTGATGCTCCGCGTGCACGATCTCGTCGACGCTCGTGCCCGCGGGTGCGAGATTTTTATCGAGCCAGACGAGCGCCGGCATGACGCGCGGATCCTGATCGCGCAACCGCTCGACCAGGCGCACCACAAATGCCGCCGGCAAAGTCGTCGAATCGAATCCGCGCAAAGCCAGCTCGGGCGAGACCGCGGTTTGCCCGGCGACACCGAGCAAGCGATCCGCGAGCGCGTCACCTTTCGTGCGCGCAATGCGGGCGGCCGCGATCTGATCGGCGGCACGGCGCAGATTTTCGATCAGGACGATGCGCAAGGCGATCGCGACCGCCCAGAGCTCGCCGATCGTGAGCGGCTGCAC
>JBPCRH010000134.1:0-5218 GCA_050997075.1 Chthoniobacterales bacterium | reverse complement strand
CCATGTTTTCGTAAGGATCTTCGAGCTCGATTTCCTTGGCCACGGTCACACCGTCTTTGGTGATCGTCGGGCTGCCGAATTTCTTGTCGAGGATGACGTTGCGGCCGCTCGGTCCGAGGGTCGCTTTAACAGCGCGCGAGAGTTTCTCGACGCCGCGAAGAAGCGCATGCCGCGCATTCTCGTCAAATTGTAATTGTTTAGCTGCCATAATACTTAATTGGTCTTTCTGATTGAGGTGTTGTGAGACGAGTTAGCCGATGATGCCTAGGATATCGTCCTCGCGCATGATCAGGTAGGACTCACCGTCCACCTTGATCTCGGTGCCGCCGTATTTGGAGATGAGGACTTTATCGCCCTTCTTCACGGTGAATTCGACTTTCTTGCCGTTGTCATCGGTTTTCCCGGTCCCGAGAGCGACGACATTGCCTTCCTGCGGCTTTTCCTTGGCGGTATCGGGAATGATGATGCCGCCCTTTTTGGTTTCCTTCTCTTCTATCGGTTGCACGAGCACCCGGTCACCGAGAGGTCTTACGTTAATTGCCATATGTTTGACTTACTCCTTCTTGTTGGTTGCTGCCGGTCGCGCACCGCGCCATGCGAGTCGCGACCGGCAAATTATTAAATGGTTTAGTTATTTCTTGTCTTCGTCGACGACTTCAAATTCTGCGTCGACTACGTCGCCTTGGTCTTTGCGCGGACCACCGGTCTGCGGCTCGCCACCCTGTTCGGGGCGGCCACCGGCTTCGGCGTCCGGCATGGGGGCGGCACCAGCGGCAGCCTGCTTGTAAAGGTCGGCGCTGATTTCCTGGAACTTGTTCTGCAAGTCTTCGTAGGTCGCTTTCATCCGGTCCGTATCGTTCGCCTCGATGGCTTCACGGACGGCCTTGATCGCTTCCTCCACAGGCTTGCGCTTATCTTCCGAGATCTTGTCGCCGAGATCCCTGAGCTGCTTCTCACTCTGGTAGGCCAAAGTATCGGCGTTGTTCTTGATCTCGATCGCTTCCTTCGCCTTCTTATCTTCTTCGGCGTGAGCCTCGGCGTCGCGCTGCATCTTCTCGACGTCTTCCTTGCTCAAGCCTGAGCTGCCGGTGATGGAGATTTTCTGCTCCTTACCTGAGCCCAAGTCCTTCGCCGAGACATGGAGGATGCCGTTTGCGTCGATATCGAAAGTGACTTCGATCTGGGGCACACCACGGGAGGCCGGGGGAATGCCGTCGAGGTGAAAGGTGCCGAGATTTTTGTTGTCGCGGGAGAGCGGACGCTCGCCTTGTAGGACCTTAATTTCCACGCCCGGCTGGTTATCGCTGTAAGTCGAGAAGATCTGCGACTTACGGGTAGGAATCGTGGTGTTGCGCGGGATCATCGGCGTCGCGACGCCGCCAGCGGTCTCGATCGCGAGAGTGAGCGGAGTGACATCGAGCAGGAGAACATCTTTGACGTCGCCCTTGAGCACGCCGCCCTGGATCGCCGCGCCAATGGCTACGACTTCATCCGGGTTGACACCTTTGTGCGGCTCTTTGCCGATCAATTCACGCGCGGTCTCGATGACTTTCGGCATGCGAGTCATACCACCGACGAGCACTAACTCGTTGATGTCTTTCTCGCTGAGCTTCGCGTCGGCCAGACAGTCTTTAACTGGCTTGAGCGTGCGCTGGAAGAGAGAGTCAGTAAGCTGCTCGAGCTTGGAACGGGTCAGCTTCTTTTGGATATGCTTCGGCCCACTCGCGTCCGCCGTGATGAACGGCAGGTTGATCTCGTACTCCTGGGAGGACGAGAGCGCGATTTTCGCTTTTTCGGCTTCTTCCTTGATACGCTGGATCGCGTCCGGCTGCTTCGAAAGGTCGATGCCGCTCTCTTTCTTGAATTCGTTGACGATCCAATCGACGAGGATGTTATCCCAGTCGTCGCCGCCAAGGTGCGTGTCGCCATTAGTGGCTTTCACCTCGAAGACGCCGTCGCCGATTTCGAGAACGGAGATATCAAAGGTGCCGCCGCCTAAGTCATAGACCGCTATCTTTTCGTCGGATTTCTTATCGAGACCGTAGGCGAGGGAAGCTGCCGTGGGCTCGTTGATGATGCGCAGAACTTCGAGCCCCGCGATCTTACCCGCGTCCTTCGTAGCATTGCGCTGAGAGTCGTTGAAATACGCCGGGACCGTGATCACGGCCTGGGTGATCTTTTCGCCGAGTTTCGCTTCCGCGTCGGCTTTCAGTTTCGCGAGGATCATCGCGGAAACTTCGGGCGGACTGAAGGTTTTCTTCTCGCCGTTCACTTCCACTTGCACGTGGGCGTCGCCGTTGGCGGCCTTCACGATTTTGTAGGGGACGCGATGTTCCTCTTCGCGGACCTCGTCAAATTTGCGCCCCATGAAGCGTTTGATGGAAAAAACCGTGTTCGCCGGGTTAGTCACGGCCTGACGCTTCGCAGCCTGGCCGACGAGTCGCTCGCCGTTCTTGGCGAATGCGACGATCGAAGGCGTGGTCCGAGCGCCCTCGCTGTTCTCTAAAACTACCGGGTCGCCGCCCTCCATCACTGACATGCAGGAGTTGGTGGTGCCCAAATCGATACCTAAAACTTTAGCCATTTATATATAGAATCCTTTCGGCGAATGTTTAGCAGCGGACGTTCCATCAGTTTGCATAATTCATAAACCCTTATCCTTCAGCGTTTAACAAGATCACGCCGTGGCAGGCTTTTACGAAAAGCGTGCCATGATGGCGCGATGTTGCCACCGGATTGCAGGACCGCGCGTCACCCTGTCACCCCGTGTATGGTATGCCGGTTGCTTAGATCCACTCGTGGAACCAGCGATCTCCGGGCAGGACCTTTTCTTCCCATGTGACCGCTGTGCGACCGCATTAGTGGTGGACCGCGCCGCTGCCGGGATGATGCTTACCTGCCAACATTGCGGCCAGCCGATCACCGTGCCGACTTTAGAGACGTCTCCCATCTTGTCACCGGAGAGAGAAGCGGAACTGCGGCGATCGCTAAAGGAAAACGAGTCGCAACGCACCGAGATCACCGGCTACATCAATCAGCTGAATATCCAGCTTCATCGCTGGCAGCTTCGCCTGCAGACCTTGGACGCGCGGAATGGGGAGCTGAAAATCGAGCTCGCCAGCCTTGCCTCTGCGCCTGCCTCGACGCCCTCGCCGTAGGCTTGTCGGAAGTCGCGGGGGCGGTAAGGTGGGCGATGTCGTCCGCCGCCGACCTCCCGGGAAAAATGCGCGCGTTGCGCGAACGGCTGCGCGCTTCCGCGCCGCTCGCGATCGCCTATTCCGGCGGGGTCGACAGCGCTTTCCTGCTCGCGGTGGCGGTGGAGACAACCGGCGAGGATTGCCTCGGCGTGATCGCCGACAGCCCGAGCCTTCCGCGCCAGGCCTTGCGCGATGCGGTGGCGCTTGCCGAACGGATCGGCGCCCGTCTCGCGGTCATCCCGACGACGGAGATGAGCGATCCGAATTACACGAGCAATCCGGTAAACCGTTGCTATTTCTGCAAAGCGGAGCTCTTCACCCAGCTCGACGCGCTGGTGCGCACGCGTGGGTTGCGGGCGATTGCCTACGGCGAAAATGCCGACGACGCACAGCAGGTCCGACCCGGCCGAAAGGCGGCGGAGGAATTTGCGATTCTCGCGCCGTTACGGGAAGTCGGCCTAACGAAAAGCGAAATCCGCGAATGTTCGCGGGCGATGCAGTTGCCGACCGCCGACGCGCCCGCGCAGCCTTGTTTGAGCTCGCGCATTCCGCACGGGACACCCGTGACCGCCGAGGCACTAAACATGATCGAGCGCGCGGAAGCGATCGTGCGCGAATTTGGTTTCCGCGTTTTCCGCGTCCGGCATCACGTCGAAGCGGAGCGCCCTTCCGCGCGTCTGGAAATTCTGCCTAACGAGATGCCGGCGCTCGCCGGGATCGCCGAGACGCTGCGCTCCGCGCTCCGCGGAGTGGGCTACGCCGAAGTGGTGATCGATCCGCGCGGCTATCGCTCGCTGGGCGCGTAAAGCCGGTCTCTCCGCGGTCGTCCGGGGGTTGCGCGATTTCACCGAACTGTCACGTCGACGCCACGCGACCGTAACAATCGCTCGCTAGCCTCTGCTGCGTTCGGGGAAATCCGAGCCCGCAGGCGATCGCAAGATTGCCCGCGCCTAACCAACCCGCGGCGGTTGCCGCAAACCCAAGGAGAAAAATGTTGTTCAAAAAAATCGCGTTCGTTGCGCTGGCCGTCACCCTGCTGGGGTCGGCTGTCGCCCGTGCCCAGGATAGCGGCGCCCTGCTGGACCTGATGGTCAAAAAGGGACTAATCACAGACCAGGAAGCCGAGGATGTGCGCTCCGACTTGGTGAAGGAAAATACCGCTACGTCGGCAGGCAAGCTCAAGCTTGCCGCCCCCATCACTGAATTGGAGATCTATGGCGACACCCGGGTGCGTTACGAAATCCGCACCGCGGAGGCAGGTGCCCCCGACACCATCACGGCTCCCGGAGATAACACTCAACGGAACCGTTTTCGCTATCGCCTGCGTCTCGGTCTTCGCGGGAAGCTCACCGACGACTTCTTCTTTGGTCTTCGCCTCGAGACGAGCACGAATCCTCGCTCCACGAACATCACCTTTGGCGATGACAGCGGCGTGAACGGTCCTTTCTCGAAAGATAGCGACCGGATCAACGTCGGGCAGGCCTACTTCGGTTACCGCGGGATCCGCGACCTGACCCTCACGGTCGGTAAAATGCAGAACCCTTTCGTGACCACGTCCATGACCTGGGATGGAGATATCAATCCTGAAGGTCTGGCCGAACAATGGAAACACACCTTCTCCTTTGGTGGCGGGAGCTCAGCCGGCGGCGTCCAGTCGATGAGTAAGGATGGCAAGACTGTCGTGACCGCATCCCAAGGCGAACCGTCGAGCCCAATCACGGTCGACCTTTTCGCGAACTTCGCCCAATTCGTCTACGACGATAGCAATCCCGAGAACACCGTTGGGCCGGCGCCGGATGGCGTGCCGAACAACGACGCCTTCCTCCTCGGCTGGCAGGTTGGGGCCAAGGTGAACTTCACGAAGAGTGTCTATCTACAGTTAGCGCCGACGGTTTATAACTACACGGGGAACGGCGACAGCTTCAATACACACTTCTCCGGCGATCCCGCTTTCCTCGACCCCAATGGCGTCAAAGTCACTCCAAACCAAACTGGGATTAACAGCCTGCTCGTCTTTGACA
>JBPCRH010000127.1:0-4449 GCA_050997075.1 Chthoniobacterales bacterium | reverse complement strand
GACCACACCCTGCAAACGACCGCGCTGGTCAATGAGGCTTACCTGCGCCTGGCCGACCAGACCGATCCGCAGTGGCAGGACCGCGCCCACTTTTTCGCCGTAGCGGCCCGGGCGATGCGCCAGATTTTGGTCAACTACGCCCACAGTGCGCGTGCGCAAAAGCGGGGGGGCGGCGCGCAAAAGGTGGAGTTGGAAGAAGCCGCGCTCGTCTCACCCGCGCAATCGCAGGAGATCGTCGAGCTGCACGAAGCGCTTGATCGCCTGGGAGCATTCGACTCGAGAAAGGCCGAAGTCGTCGAGCTGAAATACTTCGGCGGGCTCAGTTACGATGAGATCGCCGAGGTGCTGAAAATTTCCGCGATCACCGTGCGCCGGGACTGGGAGTTCGCCAAGGCCTGGCTCTATTCGGAATTGCATCGCACGGACTAATTCAATCAGACTTGGGTCAACCTGGAGGTTGGTCCGCGATGACACCGGCACGATTTCAAACCATCGAGGAAATCTTTCATGCTGCGCGGGAGCAAGCACCCGGAGAGATGGACGCTTTCTTGGACCGGGCATGCGAAGACGACGCCGAGTTGCGTGCAGAAGTTGAGCTCCTCCTCGCTTCTCATCGGCGAGCCAGCAGTTTTATCGAACGGCCCGCGATCAGCCTGGCGCACCGGATTCTACAGAGCGAGTCAGTCGAATTGCTCGTTGGTCAGCGCTTCGGCCACTACGAGCTGATTCGCCAGCTCGGCGCCGGCGGGATGGGCGAGGTTTATCTCGCCGCCGACATGACCGCGGGCCGCCAGGCCGCGCTCAAATTCCTGCCTCTGCGCTTCACCGACGAGCCCGGGCGGCTGCGCCGCTTCGAACAGGAAGCGCGCGCCGTCGTCGCCCTCAATCATCCCAACATCGTGACCGTTTACGAGATCGGTGAGGATCGCTCGACTCATTTTATCGCGAGCGAGTTGATCAATGGAGAAACGCTCCGGGCACGCCTCGAGGGCGGCCCGCTGGAAGTGGACGCAGCACTCGACGTGGCGATTCAGGTGGCGAGCGCCCTCGCCGCCGCGCACGAAGCGGGCGTCATCCACCGCGATATCAAGCCGGAGAACATCATGCTGCGGCCTGATGGTTACGTGAAAGTGCTCGACTTCGGCATCGCCAAGCTGGCCGAAGAGGAAGCGACGATGGCCGAACCAGGCGCGACGGCATTTCTGGAGACCCGCGTCGGGTCGATCATGGGAACCGCGCGTTACATGTCGCCGGAACAGGCGCGCGGCGACGCGGTCGACCAACGAACCGACATCTGGAGTCTCGGCGTCGTGCTTTATGAGATGGTGACGGGGCAGGCGCCTTTCCACGGCGAGAACACAGAAGAAGTGATGACTTCGATTCTCGAGACCGAGCCGCCGGCGCTCACCAGTTGCCCCGAGGAGCTGGAGCAGATGGTGCGGAAGACCTTGCGCAAAGAGCCTAACGAGCGCCATGCCAATGCGCCGGAACTAATCGAGGCGCTGAAAAAGGTTCGGCGCCGCTTGGAACTGAGGGCCGAAACAGACGCCCTCGAAGTATCTCCCGCCTGGCGGCACTGGCGGCGATGGGCCGCCGCGCTCCTCTTTCTCTTTCTCGCTCTTCTCGGCGCAGGTCATTACTGGACCCGCTCCCCGCGACCGGCAGTGCCCCGGCCGGAAAAGAGCATCGCGGTCCTGCCTTTTGAAAACCTGAGCGAGAACCGGGAGAATGCACACTTTGCCATCGGTGTGCAGGACGAAATTCTCTCCGATCTCGCGCAGATCGCCGACCTGAAAGTGATCAGCCGCACTTCCACTCGTCTTTACGAGTCGGGTAAGCCACGCAATTCGCGCCAGATTGGGGAGCAGCTCGGGGTCGCCCACCTGCTCGAAGGGGACGTTCAACGCGTCGGCCATCGTGTCCGGATTCATGTCCAGCTGATCGATACCCGCACCGACACGCATCTCTGGGCGCAGGTTTACGATCGCAATCTCTCGGACGTTTTTACCCTGCAAAGCGAAATCGCCCGGACCATCGCCGCCCAACTGCAGGCAAAAATTTCCGCGCGCGAGCAAGCCGCGATTGCCCAAGCACCAACGAGCGACCTGGTCGCGAACGATCTTTACCAGCAAGCGCGCGCGATCGAATCCGGGAGCGATGGCCAGTCCGCGGAGAAGGCCATCGGCTTGCTCGAGCAGGCGATTTCGCGCGATCCGCGCTTTGTCCGTGCTTATTGTGCGCTGGGCCGGATAAATGTTTTTCGCTATGAGGGCGGCGATCACACTTCCGCCCGGCTGCAACGAGCCCGGGCCGCCGTTGAAAAGGCGGCTCAACTCCAGCCCGACGCCGGCGAAGTGCACCTCGTTCGGGCCCGCTATCTCGGGCGTGCGCTTCTGCAGTACGATAATGCCCGCGGTGAATTGGAGCTGGCTCGGCGGGTCTTGCCTAACGATGCTTCGGTTCACTACGAGACGGCTCTGATGGATCGCCGGCAGGGCCGTTGGGCGGAGGCGTTGCGAAACTTCGATCGGGCGATCGAGTTGGACCCGCGCAATCATCGCTATCTTGAGGATGCCGCCTCCAGCTACTCCACCGCCCGGAAATACCCCGAGGCGACTCGACTGGGCCGTCGCGCGCTGGCCTTGTCGCCAGACCGCCTCGAGACCCGTCTTTTCCTTGCCTCCCTGCCATTGGACGAGCGCGCGGATCTTCGGCCGTTACGCCGCGAACTAGACGCGATCCTCGCCGAGGACCCCGGGGCCGCGCCCGCCATTTTCGAGAGCTTGTGGAGCTGCGCGATTCTCGAACGCGATGCCGCCGCCACCGATCGCGCGCTCGCGGCCATGCCCGGAAAGGAATTTCGCGGTTATCTCGGAGCGATTGTTCCACGCGAATGGTTCGCGGCCTATGCCGCTCGTGTCTTCCACCGCCCGGAAGTCTCTCGCGCTGCTTCCCTCGCCAGCCGCGCCATTGTCGAAAACCATCTGCGCGCACAACCCGACGATGCCCTGACGTGGAGCCGGCTGGGCAAAATAAGCGCAGCGCTCGGCGAAAAGGAGAAGGCCATCGCAGCGGGTCAGCACGCTTGCCAGCTCCAGCCGTTATCGAAGGAGGCAAATTGGGGACTGGCGGCGATCCGCTCGCTGGCCGTGATTTATGCCTGGGTGGGCGAGAAGGACCTGGCTGTGCAACAACTCAGCGCCTATGCGCAAGAACCGAGATTTACTGATTATGGCGAGCTGAAACTCAGTCCCGACTGGGACCCGCTCCGCGGCGATCCGCGGTTTGAAGCGCTGGTAGCCCGGATGGCCCCTGACGCAGGCGAGACCGGGGCAACCGCGATTCCCGAGAAAAGCATTGCCGTGCTGCCCTTCGAAGACCTGAGTGACAACAGAGATCGTTCCGGCTTCGGCGCGGGGATTCAGGAAGACCTGCTCACGAGCCTCGCGCAGATTCACGATCTGAAAGTCATTAGCCGCACGAGCGTGAGGGCTTATCAAAAAGCCGACGACCGCAATATCCGGGCGATTGGCCGGGCGCTCGGCGTGGCCAAACTTCTCGAAGGGACCGTCCGGCGCGCGGGCGACCGCGTGCTCGTTAACGTGCAGCTAATCGACGCCCGCACCGACCGGCATCTCTGGGCGGAGCACTACGATCGCACGGTCGCCGATGCAATCGGTCTGCAAGGTGAGCTTGCCACCCAGATCGCGGCCGCTCTGAAAGCGACCCTCGCGCCGGAAGAAAAGGCGCGCCTGGGTGTCAAGCCTACCGCTAACTCAGAGGCCTATGTGCTTTACCTGACCGCACTCGGAAAGGGAGATGAGATCGCGGCGGAGAAGCTTTACGTGCAGGCCACAACGCTTGATCCCAGGTTCGCATTAGCTTACGCGCGAGCTTCCGTGCTCAACAGCCGCATTGCAAGCCAAGGACAGCCCCAAGCGCGGAAGGCGAAAGCGCGCGCCCAGGCGGAGGAAGCTTTGCGCCTCGCGCCAACCTTGGGCGAAGTTCATATGGCATTAGGTGTTTGTCTTTACTGGGGAGAGAAGAAATATGAGGCAGCTCTTCAGGAATTCAACCTTGCCGCCGCCGGTTCTCCCAATAATGCCGAGTTCTACACCTACATCGGGGGAATCTATCGGCGGCAGAGTCGCTGGCGCGACGCAGTGGCAAGCTTCGATCGCGCTGTCTCCCTCGATCCTCGCAACGCGCAAGTCGCTTTCCGCGCCGCTAACAATCATCTTTATATGCGTAATTGGGTTGCCGCAGCCGACGGGTTCAATCGGGCCCTGGAGCTCGCGCCAAATGATGTTGATACCAAAGTTCAACTTGCTTACGTCGAACTGTATCGAAACGGCAATCCCGCTGGGGGCAGAAACATTCTACAAAATACCCCGGTCATCCCGACCGGCCCAGAAGTTGACGGGCAGGTAACACTGGCGCGTTGGGACC
>JBPCRH010000122.1:0-4032 GCA_050997075.1 Chthoniobacterales bacterium | reverse complement strand
GGGAGCGCTGCGTAAAGCTCGCGAACGCGATCGTAGACGCCGAGATAAAGGATCGGCGTCGAGCGCGGGGTGCGAGAAAGTTGCGCCTGGTCGACCATCACGATCTGCCCGACGCGATGTGCGCCGGTGACGCTTTTGCAGGCGCCGGCTTCCTCACCCTGTTCGCCGCGGGCGCGGAGCAGGCCCTTGTAAAAAACGTCGTGAATGAGCGTCGATTTCCCCGAGCCGGAAACGCCGGTCACGCAGGTGAAAACGCCCAGCGGAATCTCGACGTCGAGGTTCTGGAGATTGTGCTCGGTCGTGCCTTTGACCTTGATCGTATGCGCAAAGTCGCGGCGCGTTTTGGGAATGGGAATGCTCTTGCGGCCCGAGAGATAATCGGCCGTGAGCGAAGGACTCCGGGTAGCGCCCACGTTCCGTGGGCTGGTCGCGGCATTCTGCCGCGACGAACTTTTCCCATCAGGTGTCGCGCCTCGTGCCGGCGTCGCGTCTGGCAAAGTTCGCGACGGCGGAACGTCGTCGCCAGCCCGCAGAATGCGGGCGCTACCCAGCATCTCATTCAGCGTCCCTTGGAAAACCAGCTCGCCGCCCTGCTCCCCGCGGCCGGGGCCGATGTCGATGAGGTTGTCGGCGGCGCGGATGATCGCTTCCTCGTGCTCGACGACGAGCAGAGTGTTGCCTTTGTCGCGCAGGTTATGCATCACGCGCACGAGCCGGCCGACGTCGCGCGGATGAAGACCAACGCTCGGTTCGTCCATCACGAAAAGCGCGTTCACAAGCGACGCGCCGAGGCAGGTGGTGAGGTTGACGCGCTGCACTTCGCCGCCGCTTAACGTCTTCGTGGAGCGATCGAGCGTGAGGTAGTTGAGCCCGACTTCGCAGAGGTAACCGAGCCGGGTCGCGATCTCGGCGCGGAGCATTTCCGCGGCGGAGTCGTTCGGCGAAATCGTTAGGCTCGCAAGGAAGTCGCGCGCTTCCGCGATCGGGAGCGCGGCGTATTCGGGGAGGGTGAAGGCGATGGCGTCCGGTGCGGCTTCGCGGGAGCTCAGTCCTCCAGGAATTGCGGCGGAGGTAGTGACGAGGCGGTAATTCAGCGTCTCCGGCTGGAAGCGTCCGCCGGAGCAGCTCGGGCAACTCGTGTAGGCGCGATAGCGGCTCAGGAGCACGCGCACGTGCATTTTGTAGGTCTTGCTTTCGAGCCATTTGAAGAAACCGCGGACGCCATACCAGCGATCGGTTTCGTAATCTTCGTTGTAGCCGGCCGCGTCGAGGCCGGGGTCAGCGTCCCCGGCTACAGCTTCGCCTTCGATGATGAAATCCTGGTCGTGCTTCGGTAGTTCCTCGAAGGGCAGGTGCACATCGATCTCTTCGCGAGCGCAAGCGCGGAGCAGGTCCTTTTGCGATTGGCCCATCTCTTGTCCGCGAAAAACCCGGATGGCGCCCTGCGCGATCGAGAGCGAGCGATCGGGAATCGCGCGGGTGTAATCGACCGCGATCGTGCGCCCGAAACCGCGGCACTCGGGACAGGCGCCTAACGGGTTGTTGAAACTAAAAAGTCCGGGCGTGGGCGGGCGAATATCGAGGTCGCAATGCGCGCAATGCCAGCCGGTCGAAAAGGGATGCGCCTCCTTCGTTTCGAGGGCGACGAAATTAATCCGGTCTTTACCGAAACGGAGCGCGGTTTCGAGCGACTCGACGAGCCGCGCGCGCGAAGCGTCGTTGATCGTTAGGCGATCCTGGATTACTTGAACGCGGGCGCCGAGGCGGATGTTTTTGCGGCCGGTATCGGCACGGACGACTTCGCCGTCGAGCCAGATGCGGAGGTAACCTTGCTGCTGGAGGAAGGCGAAGAAGTCGCTCGGATCGGTTTTTGCCGGAACGGTGATCCAAAAAGTGATGAGGCCGGTTTTTTCTTTCGCGGAGTCACGTTCAGACGGCGTGCCGCCCGCGCCGTTGTCCGCGGACTTCTCAGCAGTTCGACGGGATCCCTCGACTCCGTTCCGCTTCGCTCCACTGCGCGCGGGATGACGAGAATTGGCATCGCTCTTTCCGAAGGTTGCGAAGATTTCATCGGCGATCGACTTCGCGGTTTCTGGCCGGATCTCGCGCGCGCAGCCCGGGCAAAACGCGCGCGCCACCCGCGGCATGAGGAGCTTCAGGTAATCGTTGATTTCCGTCATCGTGCCGACGGTCGAGAGCGCGCTTTTTACCGGGTTCGATTGCTCGATCGCGATCGCCGGCGGGATGCCGCGGATTTCGTCGATGCGGGGCTTGTCCATGCGGTCGAGAAATTGCCGAGTGTACGGGCTGAACGTCTCGACGTAACGGCGCTGGCCTTCCGCGTAGATGGTGTCGAAGGCGAGGGAGGATTTACCGCTTCCGCTCGGGCCGGTGACGACGGTTAATTCCCCGAGCGGCAGGTCGAGGTCGAAGCCTTTGAGGTTGTTCTGGCGCGCCCCGCGGATCTCGATGCAGCCGCATTCAGCGGGTGCGGTGACGCCGGGAGTTTTGCCGTTGGTGGAAGCCACCGACGACAATCGTTTCTACGCGCGAAAAGAGCAAACTTTGCAGCGGGAAGCGGGGAAGATGAATCAGGAAAGCAGGAAAGCAGGAAAGGGAACGGAGGATATTCCGATGATTGAATGCCCCTTGTTTTTCCTGCTTCCTGAGCGGCCGGGTCGGCGGGCGTTTCTTCGCCTTCAATTGCGCAAGCAAGCCGCTGTCGACGCTTCGCTCTGCGAAGCGCGGGTGTGGCTCCCGCCCGCAGAGGAGACTTCGCCGATACCCGCGCCTCCCAGAGGGAGGCGTCTACAGCAGGACGCGTCTACAGCGGTCGCACGACTTTCTGGAGTTCTCGCTGGAGGGCGGCGTTGGCTTCGGCGTCGTTTTCGTGACCCCAGACGGCGAGCTCGAACATGCGCGCGCCGCGTTCGCGTTTACCCAACCAGGCCGCGCGCAGACGGCCGGTTGCGGTCCAGTCTTCGGTCGTCGTCGAGGTCGCGGAACGGCCGTCCCAATAGCAGTAAAAAATGTGCAGCGGCCGGCCGTTGTCGTCGAAGCGGTAGGAACGGATCGGCAGGTTAATGCCGTTCACGTTCGTGAGGCGGAGACCGCTTTCGGTTTTCATCGTTAGGCCGCTCGCGGGGAGGCAGATGTCGGGCCGATGATTTTTCACGAAGAGCGCGGCGGTCCGGCCGGGCAGCCAGTGGAAGGAAAACATCATCCAACGGCGATCGTCGGCCGAGCGCCAGGTGGCGGCGCCGCCTTCGTTGTAGCGGAGCAGTTCCTCGGCGGCCGCCGGGATCGTCTGCGGCTGGTAATCGGATTCGCTCGTCGGCCAGGCGACGGTCCAGGGCGTCGCGGTTTCGGCGGAGTGCGGCGCGTACCAAAGAGCGGTCGCGATCTCGATCAGGCTCAACCAGACGAGAAGCGTGAGGGGTCCGCGGAGGCGGAAGATGGGCGCGGGCGTGACGGTTTTGCGAGGCGGCGGGCTGCTGCTTTTGGGTTGCAGCCAGAGGCTCAATCCCCAGAGCACAAAGAGACAAATCCCTAGAATCGTGAACCCGGCGGGATCGTGCCAGCGATCGATCGCGGGGACGCCCTGATCGGCCGCGATCTGACAGAGCAGGAAGGTGCGCCCGATGTTGCAGACGAACGCGAGCGCGGCGCCGGCGATGACGAGAAGGAGACGCCGGCGCGTGGTCATGCGGTAAAACGCGCCGAGAAAAAGCGCGACCATGAAGGTCGCCTGGAGCGAGCGCACGCCAGTGCAGGCGTCGTCGATCCCGACCTGGCCGGTGCTAAGCTCGATGACGTTGCCGTGCTGGACGGCGAGTGTGCCGATGAAATTGAGGAGGCCGATGGTGATGGCGGCGTCGGCGCGCATGAGGTGTTGGACGACAAACTGCTCGAGCTGCACCGGCCAGGGGACGGCGACGAGGAAGAAGAGAATCGGAAAAGCGAAGTGCCGCAGCCAGGGGCGACCGCCGGCGAGATGGATTCCGCCTAACGAGATCGCGACGACCGCCAGGG
>JBPCRH010000083.1:0-6958 GCA_050997075.1 Chthoniobacterales bacterium | reverse complement strand
CCCGACCCCGCCGACACCACTCTCATGCAACAGACGCCGTCCTGGAAGCTGTGTTGCGGCCGCATCCTTCCCCGCGATTTCACGGCCGCGATGAAGTCGTCTTCGACGTTCCACTTCGTCTCGAGGTCGGGCGTGAGCTCGGCCACGCGGAGTGCGCGATCGCCAATCTGCCCGACGTGCACCACGTCGGCGCCGAAGTCGCAAGTCAGCGTCCCGAGATCGCCAAAGACCTCCAGCCGATCGGCCGGGGCGAGCGCGTCCACGCCGCTGAACTCGAGCACGCCTTCCATCCCGTTCGCGAAAGTGCAGTTCACGGTCAGCACATCCGGGATCAGGACTTCGTAGTTCTGCCGAAGCGGCTGGATGATTTTGCCGCGCGCGAAGAGGCCGGTGATCGGCCCGAACCAATGCTGTAAAACCTCCGCGTAAATCCCGAGGGTGAGGACGTTCAGACCGCTGATCTCGATCCGCTGCCGCCAATGCGCGGGCGCGTCCGGCTCGAGGAAGAGGCTGTTCAGGCTCTGCAGCCGCAGGTGATGCGGACGGCCGAGCGCTTTTTCGGCGAGCAATTTTTGCACGAGAAGATCCGCGCGCATCCCATGCGGCGGCGGGCAGAGCATGGTCACGAGCTCGGGAAAACGCCGCGAGGTCGCGAGCATTTCCTCCGCCTCCGCGAGGTCCATCGCCATCCGCGCCTGGCAGAAAACATGTTTCCCAGCCTCGAGCGCGGAGACGGTCACGGCCGAGTGCATGTAAGGCGGCGTGCCGATCCAGATGATGTCGAGATCGGCGATGCCGAGGAGCTCCGCCCAGTTCGTCATTGGCGTCGCGTGCGGGGCGCTTTCCTTGCAGAATTTCTCCGCGCTCTCGTAGCTCGAATTACAGATCGCGACGACTTCGACGTCGGGATTGCGCTGGAGCGCGGGGAGGTGGCGCCGGCGCACGATCTCGCCCGCGCCGACGATCCCGATGCGCAGTTTGCGGTGATTTTTTTGGTTCATAGAAGGAGCGCGCGCCGCGGGGACCGGGCCGGAAGTGATTTGACCACGGTTTGCGCGACCTGTTCAACCATCAAAGGCGATGAGCGCAGAGGCCGCCCAATTTTACGAGTGAAGAATCCCTTGACCCTCCGGGCGAGCGACGGCACGTTACGCGCCCTTCCAATCCCGGCTTATGTCAAAAGTTTGCAGTATCACAGGATCAAAACCATCGCGCGGCAGTGTGATTCACCGGCGCGGTATGGCGAAGAAAAAAGGCGGCGTCGGCCGTCACGTCACGAAAAACGTGCCGCGCACCTTCAGCCCGAACCTTCGCGAACAGCGCATCTGGGTGGCTGAGCTGAACAAATTCATCCGCGTGAAATTGACCGCGCGCGGGTTGAAGACGGTCAATAAAAACGGCGCCTACGCGACACTGAAAAAAGCCGGTCTGATCGCGGCCTAGCCGCCAGGATGTCATCCCGAGTCGCGCAGACGGCGAGGGATTTCGCAAGCAATTAGCGGGGTCAGCAAATAGCGCGACGTCTTCCCAGGCTTGGGAGATTCCTCTCTGCGCTCGCCCGGGCTCGTTGAGGAGATGGTTGTGATTATGGCGCGGTTTTTTGCTTTGCAAGAGCACAGCGGTTTGCTAGCACGGAGTGCATGACTCCGAACATTAGCTACCTCCGCTCGCGTTTGGCCGGTTTCGGTTTCACCGCGCTCCTTGGAGTGCCGCTTATCGGGGGCTCGATCGGCGCTTCGACCGAGGCAGGCGCAGATTCAAAGCAGTGGTCTATCGCGACCTACGATCGGCTGCTCGCCGGGACGCGGGGCGAGAACGAGTTGGTGAACTTGGGCGACATGGTGTTCCGCGCTTCGAGTCTCCGCTCTTTTCGCGCGTCTCTGAGTGGCGCTGCCGGCGTGCGCACGGACGCAGCCACTCCGCATGCCTTTAAGCGCTGGCCTAAAGGCCGGGTTCCTTACGTTTTCGACGGCGCCGTTTCAACTGACCACCAACGCGACTTTCGACAGGCGGCTCGAGACTGGAATACTTTCGCCCACGTGCGCTTCCTTGAGCGTACGACAGAATCGGATTATTTAATTGTGCAGGACGCGACCGCCTCGAGCGAGTCGTTTGCCGTCGGGGAAATCGGTGGCGCTCAACCTTTCAATGTCGCGAGTTGGCGCCGTTACGACCTTCTTCACGGGATGGGTCATGCTTTGGGTTTAATTCACGAGCATCAGCGGTCGGATCGCGATCAATTCGTGATCATCAACAAGGATAACATTCAGCCGGGCGCAGAGGGAAATTTCGTTCTCATTCCCGGTTCGGTGAATCTCGGGCAATACGACTTTCTTTCGGTCATGCATTACCGCCGAAACGAGGAATCGATCGCGCCGGATCTGGATACGATCCGGCCGAAGAACCCCTACCACGCCTTCCTCAACGTCTACGGACAACAGCAACCGCGTCCTTTAAGCCGGGGCGACCGTGATGGTATGGCCTCGCTCTACGGGGTAGGAAGGGAAAGCGGACCCGTGGTCGTAAATGGGAGAGGCGCGGGCCCTGGCAGTTTGCAGGCGGCGCTTTACTACGCATTCGATCATCCGGGAACGACAATCCGCTTCGATATTCCGGTGAGCGATCAATCTTTCGACGGCACTGTGTTTCGGATTAAGCCGCGCGACAGCCTTTTTGTGTCGGGCCCCCATACGATCATCGACGGGAGCACGCAGCCGAGAGATCCTCAGAACGAACATGCGGGGCCGGAGGTGGTGCTCGATGGGGAAAATGCTCTCGCCGCCGGGGTGAATGGAATCGACTTGACGGAGACGAGTTGCCAGGTCCGGGACCTCGCGGTGGTGAACTTTAGCGGAGACGGGGTGCGGATCCACGGTGCGAACGCAACCGGCAATCTGCTCGCGGGTTGTTCCATCGGTGCCGGGCCTTTTAGTAATTCGGAAGGAAACGCCGGCGTCGGCGTGCACATTTTCGATCACGCCAGCGACAACACCATTGGCGGCTCGCACCCTGGCGAAGGCAATGGCATCGCGGATAGCGGCGAGGAGGGCATCCTCATCAGTGGCGCCGGCATTTCCGGGACGGTGATCAAGGGGAATGAAGTTGGTATCCTGAGCCAGAGGTCAGCCCGCGGGAATAGCCTTGCGGGAATCGCGCTCCGCGGCGGTGTTTCGCAAACCGTTATCGGCGGAGAAGAGCCCGGGGCGCGTAACGCCGTTTCGGGAAATGGCGGCGACGGCATCACGCTCGACGGCGGGGGAACGATCTACAATGAAATTCTTGGCAACCTGATTGGCGAAGGCGATCCTCCCACTTTCTCCGTCGGAAACCGAGGTGCGGGAGTGGCGCTCACCGGGGGCGCGCATTTGAACGCGATCGGGCGGCCGGGCGCCGGAAACACGATCGGCTTCAACAATGGGGCCGGCGTGAGCGTGTCCGGCGCGAAGACGACCGGCAATCTGCTCAGCGGAAATAATATTCTGCGCAACGGCAATCTCGGGATCGATCTCGCCGGCGGGAGCGAATCGAGTGGCGTGACCGCGAATGACACCGGCGATCCCGACACGGGTCCGAACAAGTTGCAAAATTATCCCGAGCTGACCGGGGCGGATATCACCGACAACGGGATCACAATTAGCGGGACGCTAAACACTTTGCCTAACGAGCCGATTCGTCTGGAATTCTTCTCAAGCGTCTTTTTCGATCCGACGCTGTTTGGCGAAGGGGAAAGATTCCTCGGCTTCGCCGATGTGATGACGGACGGGCAGGGCAACGTCAACTTCAGCGTCGATCTTCCGGCGATGGTCGGCCATTGCTCACATATCACCGCGACCGCGACTTCCGGCGCGGAACCAACAGGCGCGCCTAACGATCCCGGCTTGAATACTTCGGAGTTTTCGCGTCGCAAGCTCGCGCTTCCGTGCGAGTGAGCCGAACCGAGGCAGAAGTTTAAATGCAGAGGGGATTAATTCTATTGATCTCTGCGTTCTCGGCGGCCTTTGTGGTTATTTTTGGGTTTCGGCGCCGGTTCGGGATGACAACGCGAGACTGCTTTGCCCCCACTAAAGCATCGACCCGCGCAGAATGAGCAGCGCGAGGCTGAAGTAAATAATCAACCCGGTCACGTCTACGAGCGTGGCCACGAACGGCGCCGAAGAAGTTGCCGGGTCGGCCCCGAGCCGGCGTAGCAAAAACGGGAGCATCGAACCCGAGAGCGACCCCCAAAGGACAACGCCGATCAGCGCCACCCCGACGGTGATGGCGATCAACATCCAGTGCGGCCCGTAAACATTCGAGAATTGCGCCCAGACCGCGACCCGGAGAAATCCGATCGATCCCAGGACGAGCCCGAGCATCAAACCGGCAAGCAGTTCCTTCCGCATCACCAGCCACCAGTCGCGCAACGTCACCTCGCCGAGCGCCATCGCGCGGATGATCAGCATCGACGCCTGCGAGCCGGAATTTCCGCCGCTCGAGATGATCATCGGCAGGAAAAGCGCGAGCACGACCGCCTTCGCGATCGCCCCTTCGTAATAGCCCATCGCCGACGCGGTCAGCATTTCGCCGAGGAACAAAACGACCAGCCAGGTCGCGCGCTTTCGCACCATCGTGAGGAGCGGCACCCGCATATAGGCCTCGTCCATCGCCTCCATGCCGCCGAACTTTTCCATGTCTTCGGTCGCTTCTTCCTGCGCGACATCAAGCATGTCGTCGATCGTGACCAACCCGACGAGGACCCCGCCGGAATCGAGCACGGGCAGCGCGCTCCGATCGTATTTGCGGAAGACGTTGAGCGCGTCTTCCTGCGTATCGGTCGCGGAGAGGGCGACGAAAGTTTCGTCCATCAGCTCGCTCACTTTCTTCGCCAGCGGCGTGAGCAGGAACTCGCGGATGCGCAGGTCGTCGATCAATTTTCCGCGATCGTCGACGACGTAAATGACGTTGAGCGTTTCCGAGTCCCGCCCGTTCTCGCGCACGTAGTCGAGGGTCTCGCGCACGCTCCACTCCGCCTTGACCGCGATCAGGTCCGGCGTCATCAAACGTCCTACGCTGCCCTCGGGGTAGCCGAGCAGCTGCTGCGCGATCTTCCGCTCTTCCGGCGTGAGGAGCCGGATCAGTTGCCGGGCTGCCGCGCTCGGGAGCTCCTCGAGCAACGCCGTCCGATCGTCCGGCGACATCTCATTAAGAATCCCGACGACCTGTTCGTGCGCCATCCCGCGGAGCAGTTGCTGCTGCGCGTCGACATCGACGTCGAGGTATTCAAAAACATCCGCCGCCAGCGTGTGCGGGAGGATGCGAAAGATGATGACCTGCTCGTCCGCGGGCAGATCGAGAATGATCTCCGCAACATCGACCGGCGGCATCTCCGAGAAAAGCTCGCGCAGCGCGGTGAAATTTCGCGCGTCGATCATGCTCTTGATTTCGGGCTGGAGAAGGTTGCCGACCATTGTTAGGCGAAGGTGAGTGCGGCGAAGTCCACGCGGTTTTAACATCGCGTCCCCGCGAGCGCAATTGCGAGGCGGTCATCCCGAGCGAAGGCGAGGGATCCCGTGGGGTTGCCGTGAAGCTCGGGCAGAATTAGACAGGATTTACAGGATTGGCAGGATTTACACGATTAAGAGGATTAAGAGGAAAAACAGAATTTTCGAGGCTGACGGTGTTCAGGAATCCCCATCCTGTTCAATCCTGTAAATCCTGTCTAATTCTCTCCGGATCCGAAAGCCGGCCCGATTTGTAATGCACCGATTCTGCGGGCTGGGCCGGCCAGTTTTTCGAGCCGTTGTTACGGGATCCCTCGGCTGCGCTCGGGATGACCGGCGCGCTCCCGTCGGTGGCCTCGCGCTTGGATTTTCCACGAAAGCATTCAAACTGGAACAGATGACTTCCACTTTCCTCACTCCGCCGATTCGCCGAGAGGTGGGCGCCGACGAGATTTGCGTCCTTACCTTTGACCGCCCCGAATCCGGCGCGAACATCTTCGATGCCGCAACCCTGGAGTCGTTGAGCGAACAGCTCGACTTCATCGAGGGCGAAAGCGCGCTCAAAGGCGTCATCGTCACCTCGGCGAAAAAGTCGATCTTCATCGCCGGCGCGGACCTGCAGACGCTCTTGCGTCAGGCGCAGACTGGCGAAATGCGCGCCTTCATTGCTGAGGGACAGAGGATTTTTAACCGGCTCGCCGCGCTCAAAATCCCGACGGTCGCGGCGATTCACGGCGCCTGCGCGGGCGGCGGCTACGAGATCACGCTCGCCTGCGATTACCGCATCGCTTCCGACGCGCCGGCTACACGGATCGGTTTGCCGGAGACGACGCTCGGACTCGTGCCGGCCTGGGGCGGCGCGACGCGGTTGCCGAAATTGATCGGCACGGAAGCGGCCGGTGAAGTGATTTTGAAAGGGAAACTTTATCCGGCGGCCGAAGCACTAAAACTGGGGCTCGTCGATGAAGTCGTGCCGCAGGATCGGCTGATCGAAGCCGCGCGTGAGAACCTAAAAACCGGAAAGCGTCCGGCCAAGCTGGAGGGCGGAGCTCCCGCGACGCCGCTGGCGGTGCCCCGCGGCCAGAATCCCGCGCCCGCGCGCGCTGCGGAAATCATCAACCAAAGCCTTAGTAGTTCTCTCGATGAATCGCTCCAACGCGAGCTCGACGCCATCGTGGAGCTGGGCGAAACCGAATCGACTCGCAATCTGATCCGCAATTTTTTCCTGGCCGATCGCTACCGCAAAGGCACGAGCAAAACGCCTAACGAAAAGGTGACCCATGCCGCGGTCATCGGCGCCGGCGTGATGGGCTCCGGGATCGCGCAATGGCTCAGCGCCCGCGGCGTTTCCGTGATCCTGCGCGACGTTAATACCGACCTCGTCAGCGCCGGGCTCGCGAAGATCGAGAAGACCTACGCTGAGGCAGTAACACGCGGCATCATGAGCGACGAGAAAGCGAAGCAGGGCCGCGCCCGGA
>JBPCRH010000478.1:0-5105 GCA_050997075.1 Chthoniobacterales bacterium | reverse complement strand
CGGGAGGATCGTGTAGCTGAAAACGACGCTGTAACTGAAATGGAAGTTGCGGCTCTCGACCAGTTGCGACTGGCCGGAATAGCGGATGTCGAGGCCCTCGACCGAGATCTCACTCGGCGGCGTCGCCACCGGGTCGCCGCTAATTTTTATCTGCAATTGCACCGGGCGATCGACATCGGTCTCGGAGGAAGTAAGCACGGCGGTTGCGGTCGGCGCCTCCGCATGCACGCGCGGCACGACGGCAAGCGCGAGGAACGCCACCAGAAAAACACGTCGAAACATTGCCATTTCCATCAACTATCAACCATTCACGATCAACCGTCCCTCACCAGTCCTTATAGACACGACGCGCTGCCTTGTGTTCATCGAGCAGAACCTTCTGCTCTTCATCCTTCATCGATTCGAGCAGGCGCGCCGCTTGTTTGGGACTCATCTCGCCTTCCTTTTCCGGCTCGGCCGGGGCGACCTCGGTCGGGCTCGGGCTTTCCTGCGGTGGCTGGTCGCCCGCGCCTTTCACGTCGCCCTTTAACGGCTTCGCCGGCGTGCCCGCGGGAGTCGGGCTCGGCTGCGGGCCGTTGCCGTTGCCGTCGTCGCCTTGGCCGGGAGTCGGCGTGGGCGAGGAACCTTCGTTGCCGGGAGAGGGCGAGGGGCTTTCTTCACTGCCCGGGGACGGGGAAGGTGAACCACTGCCCTGATCGCCCGGCGTGGGCGAAGGAGTCGGCGAACTGCCCGCCTGATCACCACCGGCCGTCGGGCTCGGCGTTGGCGTCGGGGTAGGGGATTCTTCTCCCGGCGAAGGACTCTCCCCGGGCGAAGGACTCGGCGTCGGCGTCGGAGTCGGCGTCTGACTCGCGCCGGGAGATTGGTTCGGCTGCGGCTCGCCTTTGCCGGAACCCTGGCCGTCCTGCCCCTGCTGTTGCTGGTCCTTGTTCGGTTGATCCTTATTTTGCTGGTCGTTCTTCTGCTGATCCTTGTTCTGCTGTTTGTCCTTGTCGTCCTTCTTCTGGTCCTTGTTCGGCGAAGGACTTGGGGTCGGCGTGGGTGTGGGTGTAGGCGGCTGCTCCTGCTTTTTCTTCAGGTCTTCGATCTTCTTTTTGACGTAGTCGTAGTTCTCCTGCGCTTCCTTGTTTTTCGGCTCGGCCTTGAGCGTCTCGCGGTAATGCTGGAGCGCGCCTTCCCAGTCGGTCAGTTTTTTCGGTTCGTCTTTCTCGGCGTCGCCGCGCTGGTAAAGCGTGTTCCCGAGGTTGTAATGACTCGCCGCCTCGAGGTGCCGATCTTTCGAGAGCAAAGCCTGGCTGAAGGACTGCAGCGCCTTGTTGTAGTCCTTCATTTTGTAGGCGGCGGCGCCGGAATCGAACTCGATCCGGTCGGTTTGGCGCGTGCCCGGATTTTCCTTCAGCGTTTCCTGGAAATGTTGGTAGGCCTCGGGGAATTTTTGCTGCTCGTAAAGATCGAGCCCGGCGGAAGCGCCCGCGCTCTGCCTAACGAGTATAAGACTTAGCAGAAGAGCGACGGCGACGCTGGAGACAGGCCCGCGTGGGCGTTCCGGTTTCGGAGCCGCGAGCGGGAAGGCGCCCGTCCCTCCAGCGCGTGCACCTCGGTTCGCACCGGACAGCTCCCCCGTGGCGCGAGTTTGTAACTTGCGTCGGTTCCGATCGTTGATTAATAAGGCGATCGCGAAGAGCAGGATCGCCGCGGCCAGAGGCCACTCGTAGCGCTCGATCGGCCGGCGCGAGAGCCGCGCATTGATGTCGGCGACGGTCATCTTGCTCAACCCGTCCGTGTAGAGTTGCTGCATCGTGCGCGGGCCGTTCTCGAGATGGAGATAGAAACCGCCGGTTGCCTTGGCGATCGCGCGCAGGCTCTCTTCGTTCAGCTTCGATTTCACGACCTGGCCCTGCTCGTCCTTCACAAAAGCCGTCCCGCCATCCTCGCCCGGGATCGGAATGAGCGAGCCGGCCGGCGTGCCCACGCCGACGGTGAAGATGCGCACGCCCGCGGCCGCCGCCGCTTTGGCCGCGCCCTCGGCGTCGCCGTCGAGTTCTTCGCCGTCGGTAAAAATGATCAGCGCACGATTTCCCGTCGCCGCTTTTCCGTAGGTGCTCGTGGCGAGCTGGATCGCCTTGGAGATGTTCGTGCCGCCTTCGGGGATGCTCTTGGTGTCGAGGTCGTTGATCGAATCGACCGCCGCGCCATAGTCGATCGTCAGCGGCGCCTGCAGAAACGCTTGCCCGGCAAAGGCGATCAGGCCAACGCGGTCGCCCTGGAGTTCGTTGATTAAATCCTGGGTCGCGAGCCGGACGCGGGCGAGGCGGTTGGGAGCGACGTCGTTCGAGAGCATGCTTCGGGAAACGTCGACCGCGAGAATGAGATCGAGCCCTTTGCGTTTTACTTCCTCACAAGCATAACCCACCCGGGGCCGCGCCAGACTGACGAGGACGAGTGCGAGGACGAGGAGGAGGAGCGCGAAACGAAAGATGCGCCGGCCGCGATTCACCGTCCCGGCGAGCTGCGGCAACAAACGCGCGGCCACGAACTGCGCCAGCCGCTCCGTCCCGCGCTGCTCTGCGCGGGCGAAAAAGAACGCAAGCAGCGGCAGCACGAGCAGCCCCCAAAGCCAGAGTGGATAGCCGAAGGTCATCGCGCCCCCCGGTAGGACATGCTTCTGCACGTCCGGTTTGGCGTGGCCGCGGAGCACGAAGATTGCGGACATGCGGAAGCATGTCCCTCCGGGAAGATGCGCTTCCGCTTGTGCTGGCTACTTCCATCAGCCCTTTGTTCGTTAGGCAATTGTAGCGTGCGCTGTCCCCAGCGCATCCCCCGATCCGCTGAGTCAGCGGACGCTACAGGCACATTGAGAACGTCGTGGAACTGACTCACGGCAATTTCTTCCAAATGGTTTGCGAGAGGAGGAGCTCCGCGAGAAGGAGACCGGCGCCGGCCATGAGGCAGGCCGGAAAGAGATCGCGGTACTCCTGGTATTTCTTCACCGCGATCGTCGACTTTTCGAGCTTGTCGATGTCGCCAAAAATGTTCTCGAGCGAGTCGGTGTCGGTCGCGCGGAAGAAACGCCCGCCGGCGATCTGCGCGACTTCCTTCAACCCCGCCTCATTGAACTCCACCCGCTGATTACGATAGATCAGGTTGCCCGCGACGTCGGTAATTGGGCGTCCCGTGTTCTGGTCGAACACCGGCACCGGCGCGATGCCGTTGATCCCCGCGCCGATCGCGTAGAGCTGGATTTTTAGTGCCTTGATCGCTTCGGCGGCGGTGTTCGGCGGGATCTTGCCGGCGTTGTTCTCGCCATCGGTCAGGAGCACGATCGCGCGGCTTTTCGATTTCTTGTCGGTCAGGCGATTCGCCGCCGAAGCCATGGCCGAGCCGATCGCTGTGCCATCTTCGACCAGGCCGATCCGGACGCGCTCGAGATTTTGTAGAAGCCAATCGTGATCTAGCGTTAGCGGACTCACGACATACGGACGGCCCGCAAAGGCGATGATCCCGATGCGATCGTTAGGCCGGCCTTCGATGAACTTGCGCGTGACCTCGCGGATGGCGTCGATGCGCGTGGCCGACTCGCCGCCGACGGTGAAGTCCTTGGTCAACATCGAGCCGGAAACGTCAAGCACGACCATGATGTCGATGCCGCTCGCTTCCACTTCGGTGAGGCTCTTTCCGAGCTGCGGCCGGGCCAGCGCGAAGATGAGAATGGCGAGCGCGAGATAGAGCAGTCCGCGCATGATCGCGCCGGCCTGCGACGCGCTCCGTTTCCCGAGCGTTTGCAAGGTGGCGGTTGAGGAAAACACGAGCGCCGCGGCCGCGCCGCGCTGACCGCGCAGCCAGGCGATGAGCGGCACGAGCAGAAGGAGCAAAAGGAACCACGGATGGCCAAAGGAAAAGCCCCAGCCGGAGCCGTCGGGCCAAAGCTTAAGCGGGTTCAAGCGCGCCTCCTTTCACGAAACGGGTCGCTTCCCCGAGGAGCAGACGGCTGTCGTCGGTCGTGGCGTCATAGCGCGCGAACTTGATCAAGTCGCAGCGGTTCAGGAAATCGCTGAGCAGGCTTTGTTCGTCCGCGGAAAAGGGCGAGGTCGCGGCGAGCGTGTTCAGGAACTCGACCGAGGTCTGGCGCGTGACTGGGAGTTGATATTGCTCGGTCACGTAGCGGCGCAAAATATCGGAGACGCGGATGCTGAATTGGTAAGGCGGTAGCGTTTCGATCTGGTTCTCGATCCGCGCGAGTTGCTCGATCGCGCGCTCCCGCGGCGTCTGGATTTTTGCGAGGCGGCGCCGCCACCATTTTACCAGCCAGATGGTGAGGCCGATGAGCAGGAGCGTTCCCGCGACCGCGCAGAAAACCATCCACGGCTGGAGGACGAAATAGTCCACCGGCGGCGCGATGTCGTGGAATTCCTGAGCGAGAATTGCGCGCATCGAAGATCAGCCTAACGACGCGCCATGCGTCGTTCCCGTTGCTTGAAAAAGGTGCGCAGCGCCGGGAGGTAATCGTCGCCCGTGCGCAGCGAAATCGCGTCGATGTTATTGCGCCGGAGGAGATGATTTATGTCCGCGCGGCGCTGCTCGGCGAGGGCACTAAAACGACTCCGGGTTTGCCGGTCGCCGGTGTTGATTTCGATCTGCTCACCGGTCTCGGCGTCTTCCAAAGTGAGGAGGCCGATGTTCGGCAACGCCTCCTCGCGCAGGTCGTCGATCCGGATGGCGATGAGATCGTGCCGCCGGCTCGTGACCGTGAGCGCGCGCGAAAAATCGGCGGCCTGGAAATCCGAAACGAAGAAGACGACCGAGCGGCGCGTGACGAGGTGGTTCAGATAATCGAGCGCGAGGCTCGGGAGCGTGCCGCGGCCTTTCGGCTCGAAGAAAAGGATTTCGCGAATCAGGCGGAGCGTATGCGAGCGGCCTTTCTTCGGTGGGATGAAAAGCTCCACCTGGTCGGAGAAGAGAATCAGCCCGACCTTGTCGTTATTCCGAATCGCGCTGAAGGCGAGCAGGCAGGCGACTTCCGCGGCCAGTTCGCGCGTCGATTGCGCGACGCTGCCGAAATTTCCCGAGGCGCTGACGTCGACCACGAGCATGACCGTGAGCTCGCG
>JBPCRH010000441.1:0-6825 GCA_050997075.1 Chthoniobacterales bacterium | reverse complement strand
GATGGAGGGCGTGCTGAAATCATGGGCGGTGCCGAAGGGCCTGCCCTGGAAGCGCGGCGAAAAACATCTCGCGGTCGAGGTCGAGGATCACCCGATCGATTACGAGGAGTTCGAGGGCGTGATCCCGGCGGGCAACTACGGCGGCGGAACCGTGATGCTGTGGGATCGCGGAAACTATTACGTCCACGGCGACGATCCGCAGAAGGCACTAAAAGAGGGCCGCCTCCACATGGTCCTCGAGGGGGAGAAAGCGAAAGGCGATTGGGCGCTCATCCGCACGCGCATCCAAGGCTCGAAGACGCAGTGGCTGCTCCTGAAAAGCGACGCCGATCTCAAGCCGATCTCAAAAAAGCGCGAGGACGAATCGGTCAAAACCGGGCGGACGCTGAAGCAGATCGCGCAGGATCGCGACGCGGAATGGCAATCGAATCGCGGCGACGAAAAGAAGAAACCGATGCAGGCGCAGCGGCACGAAGTCGCGGCCCCCAGAGTCTCCGCGAAGTTGCCCGCCGGCAAAGCGCGTTTCATCGAGCCGATGAAGCCAAAGCTGGTCGAAACTCCGCCCGCGCACGGCGGGTGGATCTACGAGTTGAAGTTCGACGGCTTACGGGCGCTCGCGATCAAGAGCGGCGGCGAGGTGCAGCTCCTTTCGCGCAACGAAAACTCGCTCACGGAAAAGTTCGCCGAAATCGCGGAAGCGATCACGCAGTGGCCCGGAAAAGACTGGGTGATCGACGGCGAAGTCGTCGCGCTCGACGAGCAGGGACGCTCGTCGTTCCAGCTCCTCCAGGCCCGCGAGATGGAAGCGCGAAATGGGCCGCTTTACTACTACGTCTTCGATCTCCTCCAGCTCGACGGCAAAGACCTCCTCGGCCTTCCCCTAACGACCCGGAAAGAAGCGCTCCGCCAACTCTGCGAAGACGCCGACGACCCGATCCGCTACTCCGGCGAGCTCGGCGAGAATCCGCAGAAACTTCTTCAGGAGGTAAAACGGATGGGCCTTGAAGGCATCATCGGGAAGCTCGCCGATTCGAAGTATGAAGCCGGTCGGCGGAGCGGCGCCTGGATCAAGTTAAAGACCCTGAACGAGCAGGAGTTCGTCATCGGCGGATACACGCCGCCGGCGGGCGCGCGGAAACATTTTGGTGCCTTGCTCGTTGGTTACTACGAAAAGAAGAAGCTCCTTTTCGCGGGCAAAGTTGGGACCGGTTTCGACACGAAACTGCTCGCCAGCCTGCACCGGCAGCTCGACGCCGAAGCGCGCGAAGATTGCCCCTTTGCCGATCTCCCTTCGAAGCAGGGAAGCAAGTGGGTGCAGGGGATCACCCCGGCGATGATGCGCAAATGTCATTGGGTCAATCCGGTCTTTGTTGGGCAGGTGAAGTTCGCGGAGTGGACCCGTGACGCGAAGCTGCGCCAGCCGGTTTTCCTCGGCTTGCGCGAAGATAAAAAACCCTCACAAGTGAAGCGCGAAGTCGCCTGAGATGGGTGTGTGGTAGCGCGCGCGAAATCACACGCCAACCCCCGGCCAGGAGCATGTCACCACCGGAGGGACGTGCTTCCGCACGCTCATTTAGCTTCGCGCATTTAAAGCACCCGTCGGCGTCAGATTGTTGCCGTCCCCGCCTTCGTGGTTGCCTCGGAAGTTGTTGCCATTAGTGGTGAAGGTCGAGTCATCGGCGAGCTCGCTGAAGGTGCCCGCAATCTGGGTGTTGTTAATGATCGTGAAGGCTCTCCCTACGGTTAAGGGGCGGGAAAAGCGCGGTTCGGGGGACGGCGGGACTTGGACTCCCCTTTTCGAATCCGGGCCTCCCGTTTACCCGTCTGGCCGAGGGGGAACCGCCAGTTCGCGCTGTCCGGCGGTTGGTTGAACGTTAGCAGCAGGAACAAAGCCGACCGTAATGCGACGCCGAAGGCCGATTGGATCAGGCGCGAAAGCAAGGCACTCGGTCGTTAGGTTGATTTCCGTTGCTTCGTCTGTTCTGGCTTTACTTGGCTCGCGACCTAATTGGCCGGCGGCGGCACGACGGTCAAGGTTAGGTCGTTACCCGTGCCGCCTTCGTAGCTGGCTTGATAGTTGTTGCCTTTCTCGGTAAACGTCGACCCGTCCGGGAGGTTAGCAAAGGTGCCGGCGATCGGTGTCCCGGCGGTATCGTTTATGAGGGTAAAAATGGCGCCGATCGGAGGCGTGCCGGCACCATGATCAGTAAAGGAGAACTGCGCGCCGCTGTTGATCGTCACCCCCTTGGCGGAGACTTTGTCGGTTTTCACTTTGGTGCTGTTAAAGTCCACTTGGAAGGTCGCGGAGGAATTGAAGGTCAGCGTGCTGAGCAGGGTGAGCGTGCCGGGCTTGGAGCCCGTCCCGGGGGCCAAGATGCCAGCAGCCGTTGTAGTTCCCACCGTCACTGCACCGCTGATTTTGCCAGTGCCACCAAGGGTGCCGGCATTAACCTGCACCGCGCCGGTGCCCGTGGCAGAGCCAGTCTTATTCTTAACCAGAAGCGTGCCTTTGGTAACAGTAGTGCCACCGCTGTAGGTGTTCGCGTTGCTGAGAGTGAACTTGCCCTTACCGGTCTTGGCGAGGGAAGCGATGCCGCCCTCTTTGATGATCCCGGAAAAGGTGGTGCTCAAATTGTTGCTACCTACTGTGAGATTGTTGTTCCCAAGGTTGACAAGTCCGTTGCCCTCCACCGAGCCAATAGTCACGCCTGGAGCAGGGCGTTGGCTGATGTCCAGAAGGCCATTGGTGCTATCGCCAGTCCCATCGCCAAAGACCTCCACTCGAGCAGTCCCGCCGGTGGAAGTGTCTACGAAAAAGATCTGGCCGCCAGAGCCCCCGTTAAGACCGGAATTGGCAATCAAAGTAGCGCCGGCCGCGGTAGCACCTGCGTTAAAAAGGACGAAGCCGTTGCCGTGGTTGGCAGAATCAGCCCCATTGATGGTAAAAAGACTGTTGGCCGCACTCGTCGAGGCTCCTTGGAAATAACACTCAGCCGCAATGCCGTTGCCGTTAAGGGTAAAGACACCGGTCCCAGCGGTAGAGCTATCGTTGAAAAAAAGAGAACCGCGGAAGGATTCGCTGCTGTTGATGGTAAAGGTGCCGCTCCCCGCAGTCGCCGTACCGTTGAAAAACAGCTGCCCGGGCCCGTTGACGGTAAAGACGCCAGTGCTCGCCGTCGATGTATCGTTAAAAAAAATACCACCGCCGCCGCTGGCTGTGGTAAAGCTGGTGGCGCTTCCCGCGCTCGCGCTATTCGAGAATATTATGCTGGAGAAATTATCTTCGGTGGTGACGAAGTTTTGTGTAATACCTGAGTTATTGGTGATCCCCACGCCGCTCAGAGTCAAAGTCAGGCCGAATGGCACGGTAATCGTAAAGGCGCTCGCTCCCGAGTTGAAAGCGACCCCGTTCACTTCAACAACATCGGAAAGCGAAATGGCCGTCTTACTGCTCGTGGCAAATGTCGCCGTATCGGATGGACCGTTAGGCACCGTCTGAGGTGTCCAGTGATTGGCGGTATTCCAATCGCCGTTGGCAGGACTTACTTTCCACGTTGCGCTGCCGGCCTGACTTGGGCGGACGGCGCACAGCAACAGCAATGCCGGCAGTAGCGCCGCGCTGAAAACTGGTCTGGTTAGGCGCGCAAGTGCGCCAGATTTGGAGGTAGTTAGGTTTGCGTTCATTGCCTTGTTTTTCTTGTACTTTGTTGTGAGGGTGCCGATTCGGCGGGAAGGAGGAGATTCTCGAAACAAAAATTCGGCCGGCTCGCCTAACGAATGTCGGCGAGCAAAGAATCCTGCCGGGCGCGGGGTAACACGCATAGAGGGAAAATCGATCAGGCGTTATCGCCTGATCTCGGGATACGAAATGGCTGACCCCGCTGTCAATCCTTTTCGTTCAACCCCAGACTTTTCCTATTGGGCACGCCCTACTATTGGGATGCAGCGGGCGCGACCGTCGGCGATCGGTGAAGGTGATCTGCGCACCGTTAATCATCACACCCCTCGGCGGACACTTTGTCCGCCGTCGCGGTGCCACTGTATAAGTCGCCTTACAGGTTGCGGCGGAGTGAAGCTCAGCGTGCTTTGCAGGGTCAGACCCCACTCCAGGTGAAACGGTTGCGGCGCTCGTAAGACGCCCGTTAACGACTCGGATCTTTTAGCCGGTGGAAAAGCGCGGGCAAAGTCAGCGGCGAGGTCGTCGCGACCAGGGAGGCGACTAAAATCCGGCGCACTTCCCGGCGCGAAACCTTCACCTTCGTCGCGCTCGGGTCGGCGCTTTTGCGGAGAAGCGCGAGCGTGCGCGCGCCGATGAAGGCGGGAAGCGCGGTCGCGAACCGCATTCGCCAGCTCGTCAGCGCGGCCGCGTAATCGATACCGGCGCCGATCTTTTTCTCGGCCACATCCAGCCAGTCCGAGAACGATTCTCCCGGCGGCAGATAATTCCGGCCCGCGCGCTCGTCCGCGCCGCGATCGCGGAGGACGTTGATGAGTTGCAGGCCCTTGCCGTAATCGATCCCGCGCTTTGTCATCTCCTCCGGCGCGCGGGTGGCGAAGGGCTGCAAATGCCGGAAACCGAGCTTGGTCCAGAATTCGCCGACGCAGCCGGCGACGAGGTAGGTGTATTCGTCGAGCTCGGCGGCGGATTGCAGGAAGGCCAGATTCGTCGGGTCGCCGAAACGTTGCAGGTCGAGCAATTGCCCGCGCACGATCGTCGCGAGCACCGTGCGAATGTCCTCGCGATCCGCCGGCGCAGTCGCCTCCAACTGTGCCAGAAGGTCGGGGAGATTTTCGATGAGCAGCCGTTCCGCGGGATCGCTTTGCTGCGCCGCAAACTGCGAAAGCGGCTCATTTAGTTCCTCAAGCTTCGCTTCGCCTGCGATCCCCCCCACGAGTTGCTCGAGCATCGTTAGGCGAAGCGCCGCCGGGGTTTCCGCCGTGTCCGCAACCGTGTCGGTCGCGCGCGCGAGGAGGTAAGCGAGGCTAATCGGATCGCGCAGCGGCTGCGGGAGAAACCGGAGCGTCAGGTAAAACGACCGCGAAACCGATTTGAGGAGCGCTTTCACCGGCCGACGTTGCGCACCTCGATGCGGGACGGGCTCGCATTTCCCAAACCCATCTGCGCGGCGATTGCGATGTGTGCACCAGTGCGCGCGATCGAGGGAAATTTCTCCCGCTTCCGCCAGGTCTCGATCTGCCGGCCGGCGACCGAGTCGATCGCGACCGGGTCGCGGCTGGCGTAGATGGTGTCGAACTGGATCGCGTAGTTCGGCTGCGAGAGAGGGCCGCCGGCGTATTCGGCGAGTAAGCCGTCCATGATGTTGAGCACGACTTTCGGACCGATGCGCGGGTTGCTGTAAATCTCCGGGATGCTCGAGGCGCCGTAATCCGGCGGCACGCCGAAGCGGCGGAAGTTGTCGATGTTCGGCAGGGTGACGTTGTAGAGGCAGCCGGCGAGCCCGTTCCGTTCGCTGTTGCTCAGGACGGGGACGTTGATGATTTTCGTGACCTCGCTCGCGACGATTTTGGCGAGGTGGCTGACGCTGCTCGTGTTTGCTTCATCGGTGAGGAGCGGGATTTCGCCTTTGCCGCCGAGGTAATCGAGATCGCCCCAGATGAGGTTGCCGAGGAAGGGGGCGGAAATGGTCGCGTCGGGACTGTAGCCTTCGCGCGGCGGGATGGAGCGGAGCTGGTAGCCGTCGTTCCCGGTGTAGCCGGCTTTTTTAATTCCGCCTAACGAACGATCCCAGACGATGATGTTCGCGCGCGGCACGCCGGAAGCCGCGAGCCCGTCGGCGATGGCATTCACGACATCGCGATGGGTCGTAAAAATCTCGCCGCCGGTCGCGGAGATTTTAATTCCTACCTTGTCGTGCGGTGAAACGAGGCTGCGCCAGGCGCTCGCGATGTTCGGTTGGCGGGTCACGGCGAGGACAAGGTTGTCGACCATCCGCCGAACGACCGCGGCATTGGTGGTGTAACCGTGGATCGCGTCGGGGTCGTAGGCGCGGTAAACCACGGAGACGGGCGGGACCGGCGTCGGTGTAGGAGGAGGCGCGGGCGCTGGCGGAGCGGCGGCGACCGCGGAGAAAATGAGGCCGGCCCACGCAACGCCACCGGCCAGAAAAGCGATTGAGCGGGAGAGGCGAGCGGCGATGGTGGACACTATGGACGGTCGCCGGGATGACAACTGCATCGGAGATGGACCGTTGCGGCACGTTTACGTTCACATTCCTTTCTGCGCGCGGATTTGCCCGTATTGCGCTTTTTACAAGGAGCGGGCCGATCCGGCGTTAACCGGGCGTTTCTGCGAAGCGCTCGTGGCGGAGCTGCGGGATTACACATCGACGGAAGCGTCGCGGAACGGCGCTGTAGACGCTTCGCTCTGCGAAGCGCGGGGGGGAGGGAGAGATCTTATCGGCGTCGGGACAGTTGAGACCGCGAGCGGGCTTTTGCGCCCGACGACGATCTTTTTCGGCGGGGGTACGCCGACGACGCTGACCACGCCGCAACTCGCCTTCATCTTCGATGGGTTCGCGGAATGCCTCGATCTCTCCGACCTGGCGGAGTGGACGTTTGAGGCAAATCCCGGGAGCGTCTCGGAAAGCAAAGCCCGGCTCCTGCGCGAGCGTGGCGTAACCCGGATCAGTCTCGGCGTGCAATCATTCGACGATCCGTTGCTCGAGCTGCTTGGACGCGAACATTCCGCGGCCCAGGCCGTGGCGTCGTTCGAGCTGCTGCGTCGCGCTGGGTTCGAAAACCTGAGCATCGATCTGATGTTTGGCCTACCTGGGCAAACACTCGCGCAGTGGCAGGAAACTTTAC
>JBPCRH010000251.1:0-3240 GCA_050997075.1 Chthoniobacterales bacterium | reverse complement strand
GTGGAACACCGTCGCCAGCCCACGGAACGTGGGCGCTACCCAGCTAGCGCCGCCCGAAAATCGCGCCGCCGACGCGCACGAGCGTGGCACCTTCCTCGATCGCGACCGCAAAGTCGCCGCTCATGCCCATGGAAAGATGCGGCAATTTCACCGCCGCCGCCGTCTCCAGTTCCGCGCGCAATTCCCGAAGAGCGACAAAATAGCTGCGCGAGGATTCAGCCGTAGGCGCGAGCGGCGGAATCGTCATCAAGCCCTCGACGGTGAGCCGGCCGAGCGCCAAAACGCTTTCCAGCTCGCGCCGGAGCGCGTCCGGCGAGAAGCCGTGTTTGCTCGCCTCGCCCGCGACATTCACCTGGAGAAGAACTCGCGGACTGGCCCCTTCCTCGTCCGCGACGCGCTGCAAATCTTCGGCGAGACCCAGCGAGTCGACGCTGTGAAACAACTGAAAGAGTGGGAGCGCCTGCCGGATTTTATTCTTCTGGAGCGTCCCGATGAAATGCCAGCGCAGCCGCGAGGAGAGGAGCGGCAACTTCACCCGCGCTTCCTGTACGCGGCTCTCGCCGAAGAGTTGTTGCCCCGCCTTTTCCGCGGCGGCGATTTTCTCGGCATCCTGCTTTTTCGAGACCGCGACCAGTTCGATGTCGTCGAGCGAACGACCGGCGCGCGCCGCGGCCGCGGCGATTTCCGCACGCACGCGCTCGAGGTTTTCCGCAATCTTCTCCATGGCGTCCCGAGACGATGCGCGGCCCCGGCGTGCTGACAACCAGGGCGTGCCAAAACGGTAGAACGCCTGACCGCAGGAAATGCGAATAGACTGTGATGAACAGCGAGTCCTTCCCGGGCAGCGCATGGGCGCTGCTGAAAAACAGCGCCGTGGAATGGTGGAACGACAATACCTTTCGCCTCGCCGCGTCGCTCGCGTTTTACACCATCTTTTCCGTCGCGCCGGTGCTCCTGATCGCGGTCGGAACGGCAAGCCTTTTCTTCGCGCGCGAGCTAGCGGTGAATCGCGTCGTGAGCGAGCTCCAGCGACTCGTCGGACAGCAAGGCGCCGACGCCATCCGGACGGTGCTCGAGTCTTCCGCCGGTCTCGGGAAAGGGGCGTGGGCGATCACGATCGGCGTGGTCACTCTTATCCTCGGCGCATCGGTCGTTTTTGCGGAGCTGCAGTCGGCGCTGAACACGATCTGGGATGTGAAAGTCGAGGTCCGGCGCGGCTTCGTGCTCGATTATGTGCTCGATCGCTTGCGCTCGTTTTCGATCGCGGCCGGCGTCGGATTTCTCCTGCTCGTCTCGCTCGTTTTAAGTGCCGCGTTGAGCGCGGTGCAGGATTACATGACCTCGTGGATGCCAAGCCTGCCGTGGCTCTGGCAGACCGCAAATATCGGCGTCTCCTTCCTCATCGTCGGTCTGCTTTTCGCGATGATTTACAAATTTCTGCCCGACGTGGAGATCGGCTGGCGCGATGTTTGGATCGGCGCGTTCGTGACTTCGTTTTTGTTTAATGGCGGGAAATATCTCATCAGCCTGTATCTCGGTCGCGCCGCGATCGGGAGCGCTTTTGGCGCCGCGGGTTCGTTCGCGGTGCTTCTTGTCTGGATTTACTACTCGGCGTTGATCTGCTTTTTCGGCGCGGAATTTACCCAGGTCTACGCGCGGCGGCAGGGCCGGCGAATCGCGGCGCAACCAAACGCGCGCGCGAAAGGAGAGAGCAAAAACGACGATGCCTAACGAACCCGCTCGTCAGCGGACGCTCCGCGTTGTCCTGATCGCCCTCGGGGTCGTTCTTCTCGCGCTCATCGGGCTTTTTCTCCTGCGTCAGTTTGCGGTCACGCTCCTGCTCATTTTTGCGGGCACCCTCCTCGGCGTTTTCTTGCATGGCTGCGCCGTCCTCCTGCGGAAATGGTTTCGCCTTCCCCACCCGCTGGCCCTCGGGGTCGCGGTGCTCCTGCTCGTCGGTAGCGCCGTCCTCTTCGGCTGGCTGGCCGGGCCGCAGGCGGTCCAGCAGGTGCAGGCTTTAACCGAACAACTGCCCCGCTCGCTCAGCCTGTTAGAGCAACGCCTCCAAGGCTCAGAATGGGGCCGCGCGATCGTCGCGAGTCTGCCTTCGCTCAGCTCGCTTCAAGTCTCGTTTGCGGCGCTCCTCGGGTCGGTCACGCAGGCTTTCTCGATCACGCTCGAAGTCGTGGGCGCGATCGTCTTTATTTTTTTCGTCGGGCTTTATCTCGCGGCGTCTCCGGAACTTTATCAGAGAGGCGTGCTTTGCCTCCTTCCGCACGCGCAGCGGCCGCGCGGCCGGGAAGTGCTCGCGGCACTCGGCCTCGCGCTCCGGTGGTGGCTGCTCGGACGCGCGGTGACGATGGCGCTGATGGGTTTGCTCACCTGGCTGGCGCTCTGGCTCGCGGGCGTGCCGCTCGCGCTTGTTCTCGGGATTATCGCCGGGTTGCTCCTCTTCGTGCCTTATCTCGGCGCGATCCTCGCGGCGATTCCGGCGATGCTCGTAGGCCTGATCGAGAGCCCGGCCAAGGCGCTCTGGATCGGTGTGATTTACGTCGGCGTGCACGTCTTTGAGGGCTACTGCGTGACGCCCTTCGTGCAGAAGCGCGCGGTCTCGCTCCCCCCGGCGTTACTCCTCTCCGTGCAAGTGCTGGCGTCGGCGCTTTTCGGGACGATCGGGGTGATTTTCTCGACCCCGCTCGCGGTCGTCGGGGTGGTCTTACTCCAGACGCTTTATCTGCACGACGTGCTCGGGGATGAAGTCGAAGTCCTCGGCGAACACTGAGCGTTGCTTTTCGTTAGGCACTTTCGCCCGCGGCGTGGCCGCTCGCCCAGGCCCACTGGAAATTGTAGCCGCCGAGCCAGCCGGTGACGTCGACGACTTCGCCGATGAAGTACAGCCCGGGAACCTTCCGCGCCTCCATCGTTTTCGAGGAGAGCTCGCTCGTCGCAACTCCGCCGACGGTTACTTCCGCTTTCGGATAACCTTCGGTGTCGTTAGGCAAAATCGGCCAGTGATGGACCAGCTCCGCGAGACTTTTGCGCTCGCGCTTCGAGAGTTGCGCGAGCGGTTTGGCCGAGGCATGACGCGCGCACCAGGCGGCGGCGAAACGTGCGGGCCAATGTTGTTCGAGCAGTTGCTGCGTACTCCGGCGGCCACCCTGCATCCAGTCGTCGCCGGATATTTGCGGGAGGAGATCGAGCGTGACCGCTTCGCCGGCGCGCCAGAAGGACGAGACCTGC
>JBPCRH010000397.1:0-5242 GCA_050997075.1 Chthoniobacterales bacterium | reverse complement strand
TAGGGAACGAGAAACACTTTCCCGCTGTAGGGATCCTTCACCTTGCTCCCGGGCGCGAACCCGGTGACGTCGACGTAGCCGCCGTTCTTGTCGTAGGGGCTGAAGACGTAACCGGCTTTGCCAGGGACCGGCTTGGCGTAAAGCAGACCCCCGGAGCTCGACGCGCTCGTGGTTTTAGTGCTCGAAGAACTCGCGTCGGTAGAATTGCTGCTGCTACTTGTGCTACTGCGCGAGGTGACCCGCGGCGCGGGCGTCGGAGTCGAGGGCGGCGCTTGTTCCTCGCGCGTCTGCTCGGTCACGACTTGGCGCTGGGGCGGCGGATTGTTTTCGACGACCCGGCGTTGCGCGGAATACCGCGGCGGCGGGACCTGCTGCTGGTAGGTTTGGTTGTAACGCGGCGCATTCGTCTGGCTGTAGGTCGTGGTCGTCGTGGTCGTGCCATCGGCCGGCGCTTCATTCCCCTGCTCATCCAAGTTCAACTGGCGCCGCAGATATTCGTGCGGGGCGTCGATCACGCGAAAGGTGCCGACGGCAGCGCGGTGCGCCGTCTGGCAGGAAGTAAGGGCAACGGTCGCGCAAAGCAGACCAAGAAGAGGGCGTTTCATGTGCATAAATTATTTCGGTCGTGGGGTCACTGGCGGGTGGATGAAATATCGCACCGTTCTCCGAAGATAGACGCGAAAGTTTCACGATTTGTTCACTTCTGCTTCGACGACGGGCCGGCGCGCGCGGTCGCCTTCCAGTCGCGCGCCTGGTCTTGGAGACGCTTCGCTCTGTGAAGCGCGAGGGTAGGGTTGACTCCCCATTTAGGACAACCGCTTATCCCAAAACCCGCGCCTCCCAGAGGAAGGAGCCCCACCTACCGTTCCTGCGCGACCCACTGGGTCGCGTAGCGGACCACTTCGCGGGCGCTCCCGATGCCGAGCTTTTCCTTGATGTTCGCGCGATGAGCTTCGACGGTTTTTTTACTAAGATGAAGCTGCGAAGCGATTTGATGCATGTCGTGCCCTTCGCCGATGAGCTGGAAAACCTCGAGTTCCCGGTCGGTCAGGCGATCGACCGCATCGCGCCCGCCGCCGCCCTGGATGTGATCGAAAAGCATTCGCTTCGTCATCGACGGGCTGATGTAAATTTCGCCCCCGATGACGCTGCGGACCGCGAGCAAAATCGAATCGAGCGCCTCGCGTTTCATGACGTAACCGCGGGCGCCGGCCCGGAGCGCGCGTTCCGCGTAGAGCGCTTCGTCATGCATGGAAACGACCAGCACCGGGATATCGGGCCGTTCCGCCTTGAGCGATTTTGTGAGCTCGATGCCGTTGGCCCCGCCCCCGAGGCCGATGTCGACGACCGCGAGATCGAAGCGTCCCGTGCGAATCGCCGTCAGGGCCGCGCCACTCGAATCCGCCTCTTGCGTCACCCGCAAATCGTCCTGCGAATCGAGCAGTTGCGTCATCCCTTTCCGGAAAAGCGGATGATCATCGACGAGCAGAATGGAGTAACGGCTGGTCGCGGAATTTTTTTTCGCGGAAATGGTTTTAGGCATTTTGGGCAGCAGCGGTCCGACCGACGTCGTCAGTCATCTGCCCTGAATATCGCATCTGGCCTCGAACAGCGGATGTTGCAAAAGGAGCGCGTTCCACCTTTCAGGGCCTCCTTGCGCGGCCGGGCGCTGAACCCTAGCTTCCGCGCCATGCAAATCTCCGCGCTCCACGCCGATGCCTGACCCGCTCCAGCCTTTGCGTGAGCGCCTCGACGAAGTCGACCGCCGCATCGTCGCCGCGCTCGCGGAACGTCAGCATCTCGTGACCGAGGTCGCGGCGCTCAAGCACGACCCGCAGTTGCCTTTGCGCGACGCCGCGCGCGAGCGGGAACTGCTCGCGAAGATTTCCGCGCTGGCGAAAGAGGAAGGCGTCGACGGCTATTTCGTGGAGACGCTTTACCGGCGGATTCTGGAACATTCCGTGCGTTTTCAGGCCGCGCGCCAGGGCGCCCAGAGCGACGGCGGGACGCTGCGGGTGGCGTATCAAGGCGTCGAGGCGTCCTACAGTCACGCGGCCGGGCGGAAACATTTCGCCGCCGCCGCGCGCGAAGTCCTGTTTCAAGGCTACAAATCTTTCGCGGCCGCGCTCGATGCGCTTGCGGCAGGCGAGGCCGAGGTCGCGTTTTTACCGATCGAAAATTCCGTCGCGGGCTCGATCACCGACGTTTACGACCTCCTGCGACGCGCGGATTTGCACCTCGTCGGTGAGGAAATTTATCGCGTCGAACATTGCCTGCTCGCGATCGAAGCGGTCCCGCTCGGCTTAATCCGGCGGATCGGTTCGCATCCGCAAGCGCTCGCGCAGTGCGGCAACTTTCTGCAAAGCCTCGGCGATTGCCGGATCGAATTCGAAGCCGACACCGCGAGCGCGGCCCTGCTCGTGGCGGAAGCGGGCGATCTTTCGCGCGGCGCGATCGCGAGCGAGGAAGCGGCGACGCGTTACGGCCTCCAGGTGGTGAAGAAAAACATCGCGAACCAGAAGGAGAATTTCACCCGATTCATTTCGGTCGCGCGCCAGCCGCAACCGGCCGACCCACGGCTGCCGCACAAGACTTCGCTGCTCGTCACGATCGCGCATCAGGAAGGCGCGCTCACCCGCGGGCTTGAGGCACTAACCCGTCACGGTGTGAACCTGACGAAGCTCGAATCTCGCCCGGTGCCGGAGCGGCCTTGGCAGTATTTATTCTACCTCGATCACGAAGGCGGCGTGCACGAGGAGCATGTCGCCAAGGCGCACGCCGAGCTTGCGAGTCACGCGGAAGCGGTCCGTGTGCTCGGGTCGTATCCGCAGGATGTGCCCGGGCGCGAGTCGCTACCGCTGCCGGTCACGCCCGCGTCCGCGAAGAAGCCTTCCGCAGTCGCTACTCCGGCGGCGACACCGGGTGATTCCGCATATCGGCTGGCCTCCCGCGGTTCGAAAGCGAAGGACAGCGTGATCGAAATCGGCGCCGCTCGGATCGGCGGCGACGCGCCTTTTGCGCTCATCGCTGGACCTTGTTCGGTGGAATCGCGCGAACAGATCATGGCTTGCGCGCAGGCGGTCCACGAAGCGGGTGGTCACCTCCTGCGCGGCGGTTGTTTCAAGCCGCGCACCTCGCCCTACGATTTCCAAGGCGGCGGTTTTGACGCACTAACTTTATTGCGCGAAGCGGGCCAGGAATACGGCCTCAGCGTGGTCACCGAAGTGATGCACCCGGGCGATGTCGATGCGGTCACGAGGGAAGCCGACGTCCTCCAGATCGGCGCGCGGAACATGCAGAATTTCGCGCTTCTCAAAGCCGTCGGCAAAACCCAGCTCCCGGTCCTGCTCAAGCGCGGTCTCATGGCCTCGATCGCGGAATGGCTCGCGGCCGCGGAATACATCATGGCCGAGGGCAACCCGCGCGTCATTCTCTGCGAGCGCGGGATTCGCACCTTCGAAACCGCGACGCGGAATACGCTCGATCTCTCGGCGGTGCCGGTCTTGCGTGAGCGGACCCACCTGCCGGTGTTGGTCGACCCGAGCCATGCGGCGGGCCGGAGCGAATGGGTCGCTCCTCTGACCCGTGCGGCGCGCGCGGTCGGCGCGCATGGCGCGATGATCGAATTCCATCCCGAACCGGAGAAGGCGCTCTCCGACGGCCGCCAGTCGCTCACGATCGAAGCCTTTCGCGCGCTGGCCGCGGAGATGTTCGCCGCATGAGCGCTCCGTCCCTGGAGCCCGAATTACTCCGGGCCGAGCAGGCCGTAAAACGGAGCGAGGATCGCTACCGCGAGCTGCTCGCTTCGGTCACTGATTACATCTACAGCGTGCGCCTTCGGGATGACGTCGTCGTCGGCACGACGCACGGTCTCGGCTGTCTCGCGGTCACCGGTTATCGCCCGGAGGAATACGCGCGCGATCCGGATCTTTGGCATCGCATGGTCTACCCTGACGATACGGCGGCGGTCGTGGCCAACGCCGCCGAGATGGCCCGCGGGAAAGTGCCGCCGCGAATTGAGCACCGTATTTTTCACCGCGACGGCTCGATCCGCTGGGTCCGCCACCAGCGCGTGCCGCACTCTACGGAAAGCGGCGTCCTTTCCGGTTACGACGGGCTCGTCTCCGACATCACTTCGCGGAAAGAGGCGGAAGAAAAACTTACGCAAGCCAACGCGCAGCTCCGCGAAGCCCTCGCCAGCCTGACCCGTTCGCACGCGGAATTGCAGGCGACGCAATGGCGGCTAATCGAGGCGGAAAAGCTTCAGACCGTCGGGCAGCTCGCCGCTGGCGTCGCCCATGAGGTGAAGAATCCGCTCGCGGTTTTGCAGATGGGTCTGGGTTATCTCGCGCTCCAAACCGCGACGAGCGACCCCCAGTCGCTTTACGTCCTCAAGGAAATGGGGAACGCGATCAACCGCGCCGATGCGGTCGTGGGCGATCTCCTGGAGTTCGCCCGGACGAAAGAGCTCGAGCTGAGCGCGACCGAAGTGGAGCCGCTCATTCGCCAGGCGCTCCGGTTCGTTAGGCACGAACTCAGCGCGGCCAAGGTCACGGCGACGACGAACTTCGCTGGGCAGCTCCCGCTTTGCTCGCTCGATCGCGACAAGATCAAGCAGGTGCTGGTGAATCTTTTTATGAATGCCTGCCACGCCATGCGCGGGGGCGGGCAGCTCTTGGTCACGACCCGCGTCGCGACCGCGGGGGAGGGCGACGGGAGCCGGCGTTTTCCACTTGGCGCGCGCGTCGTTTTCGTGGAGATCGAGGACACCGGCACCGGCATCCCGCCCGAGCAGATCTCGAAAATCTTCGACCCCTATTTTACCACCCAGCCGACCGGCAAATGCACCGGGCTCGGATTGACCGTAACCAAATCGATCATCGATTTACATTACGGCCAGATTCACGTGGAGAACCGTCCGGAGGGCGGCGTGCGCGTGACCCTCGCCTTCCCCACCGGCAGCGAAAATGAAAAAGCGTAAACCAAGAATCCTGATTGTGGACGACGAGGAAGGCTTCACCCGGCTGACCCGTCTCACCCTTACCGATTACGAAATCCACGAGGAAAACCGTTCGGCGCGCGCGCTCGAAACCGCGCAAATTTTCGAGCCAGATCTGATCCTGCTCGATGTAATGATGCCGGAGTTCGACGGCGGCGACGTCGCCGCGCAGATCCGGGCCGACCCGAAACTGAAGGAAGTGCCGATCGTTTTCCTGACCGCGATCGTGACCCAAAAAGAGAC
>JBPCRH010000371.1:0-2501 GCA_050997075.1 Chthoniobacterales bacterium | reverse complement strand
GTGGCGAAATAATCCGCCCCGACACTGTTCCACCAGGGCGAAAAGGTGCGTCCCTCCTGCGGAGTAGCCGGCTCCGTGCCCGGCGCGGCGTGAGTGCCGGCGCGTTGCACGGTTCGCAGGATCGAGGTCGTGCCGAAGGGAACGGCGGCCGAGATGCTGGCGCTTTCCGAGCCCGGGAGCGCGGCGAATTTCTCCTGCAAGCGGCGATACAATTCTTCCGCGCGCTGCTGATTGAACCCGCCCAGGCTGGCGTCGGTTTCAACGAGGAAGCTGTAGCCGGGATGCAAACCGGAATCGATCGAAGCCGCTTTCGTCGCGCTGCGAACGAAAAGCGCCGCCGCCGTGAGGAGCGCGAGCGAAAAAGCGATCTGCGCGACGATCAGCGGATTGCGCGGCAGGAATCGCCAACGCCGCCGGCTGGCGTCCTCCCCGGCGTGCTGTTTCAAATCGCCGAGCACGCTCGTGCGCGAGAGTTTGAGCGCGGGACCGAGCGCGAAGCCGAGCGTCCCGAGCACGCAAAACCCGAGCGTCGCCGCCATCACCGCGGGATTGGGCTTGCCCAGCCAATCGACCTCGAACGGCGCGACCTTGCTGAAGGAGGCGGCCAGCAGATCGATCGACCACAACCCAAGGATCAACCCGCCCGCGCCGCCGAGAAGCGCGAGAACGAATCCTTCGGTGAGCAGTTGCCTAACGATGCGTCCACGACTCCCGCCGAGCGCGAGGCGGATGGCGATCTCTTTGCGCCGCGCGGTGCTGCGGGCGAGGAGCATATTGGCCAGATTCAAACAGGCTACGAGCAGGACCACGCCGGCCATGCTCGAGAGGAGAATGCCGATGGCGTAAAACGGTCTCGGATCCGACGGGTCGGTGCTGCTCGAAAATCGATCAAGCGGCGCGGTCATGAACGTCTGATCTTTTTGCTCGACCGGAAACGTCTTCTCCAGATTGGCGGCGAGACCTTTCAGCGCAGGCTCTGCCGTCGCGACCGTCTGGCCCGGTTTCAATCGGCCAATCACGATCAGGTCTTCCCGGCTCCGATCCGCGAGGGCCGATTGCGAGGGCGCGCGGAGCGAATCGTTCATCACCTCGTCGTAAACGCCGAGCGGGAGCCAGACTTCCGCGGAGAAAATGCTCTCCGTCTCGGTCAATCCCTTCGGCATGATTCCGATGACGGTGAAGGATTGGCCGTTGATGAGGAGGGTGTGGCCGAGGAGCGAAGGGTCGCGCGAATATTTTTTCCAATAGCGATAACTCACGATCGCGACCCGCTCAGCGCGTCCGGGCTTTTCCTCCTCCGGCAGGAAGCTCCGTCCGAAGGCGGGCCGAACTCCGAGGACGGAAAAATAATTCGAGCTCACGAGATCGGCGGGCGCGCGGTGCGTGTTCCCCTTTTCGCCCAGGCCGACGACCGTTTCAGCGTGGGCCATGAGCCCGGCGAAGACAGTGTTCTGCGCGCGAATGTCGGAAAAAATCGGGTAGGAAAACGCGCGGAAACTCTTTGGGTTTTTCTTATCCTGGGAAAAGACCTGCACGATCTCCGCCGGATTTTTGTAAGGCGGCGGCGAGAAGAGCATCGCGTTGACGAGACTGAAGATGGCGGTGTTCACCCCAATCCCGAGCGCGAGCACGGTCACGGCGGCGAAGGTGAAGCCCGGAGTTTTCCAGAGCTGGCGGATGGCGAAGCGGAAGTCGTTCATAGTAATTCAGGCGTCTCGCCTGATGGGTAGAGCGGGCGTCTCGCCCGCAGTTAGGTGCAGCGTGCAGGCGAGACGCCTGCGCGACGAATCAGCCGAGACGGCTGAGTTACTCATTGCGCAGGGCCTCGATTGGATTCACGAGCAGGGCACGGCGCGCCGGGACGACGCAGGCGATCAGCGCGACGAGGAGGAGGAGAAGGGCGAGCGCGGCGAAGGTGAGGGGATCGGTCGGGGAAATTCCGTAGAGCAATCCCGCCAGCACCCGTGTGCCGAGGAGCGCGATCGCGATGCCCGCGACGACTCCCGCGATCGAGAGACTCAGACCCTGCCGCAGGACCAGGCGCATGACGTCGCGCGCCTGCGCCCCGAGCGCGACACGGATGCCGATCTCGCGCGTCCGTTGCGTGACTAAGAACGCGAGCACGCCGTAGAGGCCGACGGCCGCCAGCAGCAGCGCCACGCCCGCAAAGATCGCGAGCAACAGCGTGTTAAAACGCTGCTCGGCGAGCGACCCCGCCAGCACTTCCGACATCGGCCGGACGCTCGTCACCGGAATCAGTGGGTCGACTCTCCAGATCGCACCCTTGAGTTGCCTAACGAGTTCGGGCGAAGAGGCGCCCGCGGTTTTCACCATCAGCTCGCTCCACCGTTTCCATTCCTGACCCGACTGCGCGTAGGGCGTGTAGATCGCCGGCTCTTCCGCCGCCGCGAGTCCGAAATGCCGCACGTTCCCCACGACGCCGACGATCGTGATCCAGTACACGCCTTCGTCGCGCGCCCAGCGGATGCGCGCGCCGAGCG
>JBPCRH010000323.1:0-10256 GCA_050997075.1 Chthoniobacterales bacterium | reverse complement strand
CTTCAATCCGCGTAAAGCCAGGAAGCTATCGAATGGCCCCGCAATCGCGCCGACCGCGTTTTGCAGGAACTGCATCTGATCGCCGAGCTCCTTGTTTTCCCCGACGACGGCAACGCCGCCGACCATGTCGGAATGGCCGTTGAGATATTTCGTCGCTGAATGGATGACCATGTCAAAGCCGAGCTCGAGCGGGCGCTGGATCCACGGGCTCGCGAAGGTGTTGTCGGAAATGGAAATGGCGTTGTGCTTCCGCGCGAACTGCGCGACCGCCTCGAGGTCGATCAATTTCAGGAGCGGATTACTCGGCGTTTCCACCCAGACCATGCGCGTGTTCGGCTTGAAAGCGGCCTCGATTTTCGAGGGATCGCTCATGTCGATGAAGGTGAAATCGAGGTTCGCCGAGCGCCGCCGGACGCGCTCGAAAAGCCGGAAGGTGCCGCCGTAAAGGTCGTCGCTCACGAGCACGTGCGAGCCGCTGTCGATCGTCTCAAGCGCGGTCGACATCGCGGCGAGGCCGGAAGCGAAAGCCCAGCCGCGCGTGCCGCTCTCGAGATCAGCGACGCAGCGTTCGTAGGCGCAGCGCGTCGGGTTGATCGAGCGCGCGTAATCGTAGCCTTTGTGCCGGCCGGGACTTTCCTGGACGTAGGTGGAGGTCTGGTAGATCGGCGTCATGACGGCTCCGGTGGAAGGATCGGGCGATTGCCCGGCGTGAATGACGCGGGTGGCGAGATGGTGTTTTTTCATGAGATTGAATGAGGAAAACAGGAAAGAGATGAAGGCTATGCCTAACGAGTCAGGCCTTCCTGCTTTCCTGATTCATCTTTTCTTCCTTCTACTTCGGCATCTGCAGCCGGAGATAGGAGAGCAGATCGGTGCGCGTGATCAGGCCGAGGAATTTGTTGCCCTCCATAACGATCGCGACGCGGCCACGGTCGAAGACCTCCAGTAAATCGTCGATGCTCGCGTCCGGCGCCAAGGTCTCCAGCCGGTCGGTCATGGCGGAGCTGACGAGGTCCTTAAAATGCGCCGGTTCGCGATGCACTTTTACGAGCAGATCGGATTCATCGAGAATGCCAATGGCGCGACCGTCGCCGTTCATGACCGGGACTTGGGAGACGTCGGCCGTGCGCATGCGCTTGAACGCGGTCAGGAGAGTATCCTCTGGCCCGACGGTAATGACTTCGCCTTTCTCGTAGCGATGCGAGATGAGGTCGCGCAGATCGCCCTTGCTCGGGCGCTCGGTGAAGCCGTGCTCGGCCATCCAGAAATCGTTGAACATCTTCGAGAGATATTTGTTCCCGGTGTCGCAGATGAAAGTGACGACGCGTTTCGGCTCGGTCTGCTGACGGCAGTAACGCAGCGCGCCTGCGAGGAGCGTGCCGGTCGAGGAACCGCCGAGAATTCCTTCCTTGAGCAGGAGCTCGCGCACGACCGCGAAGCTCTCCGCGTCGTCGATCTCAAAGGCGTCGCGAACGAACGACATGTCCGCGATGTCGGGAATAAAATCCTCGCCGATGCCTTCGACCGCCCAGCTCCCGGCCTCTTCCATCTTCCCGGTTTTGACCCATTCATAGAGGATCGAGCCGGTCGGGTCGGCGAGGATCATTTCGATTTTCGGGTCGACCGATCTAAAGAAACGCCCGAGCCCGCTGAGCGTCCCGCCGGAGCCGACGCCGATCACCATCGCGTCCATGTCGTGGTGCATCTGTTCCCAGATTTCCGGGCCGGTCCCGGTTTCGTGCGCGAGTGGATTCGCGGGATTGCCAAATTGGTTCGCGTAAAAGGCGCCGGGGATTTCGCTCGTCAGGCGCGCCGCGATGTCCTGATAATATTCGGGATGTCCGCGGACCACGTCGCTTCTCGTTAGGCGCACTTCCGCCCCGAGCGCGCGGACGTGCGCGATTTTTTCCTGCGACATCTTGTCGGGGATGACGAGGATGAGGCGGTAACCTTTTGCGCCCGCGATGAGGGCAAGGCCGAGGCCGGTGTTGCCCGCGGTCGCCTCGATGATCGTGCCGCCGGGCTGGAGTTTGCCCTCGCGTTCCGCGGCTTCGATCATGGCGAGCGCGACGCGATCCTTGATCGAGCCTGTCGGATTCATGTTCTCCAGCTTCACGAAGAGCTGGCACGGCCCGGTGTCCATCCGCGTGATCTCGACCAGCGGCGTTCGACCGATGAGCGAAAGAATGGCGGGTGGTTTGTCAGGCGAAGGAGCAGGCATGCGGTGCGCGATCGCGCCCACTACGAGACCACCGCCGCCGGGGAACGTCAAGCGGCGGAGCGCTGACTGTCGGCGCGACTTTGCAAACGGGCGCGCGTCATGCGTTCGCGGAGACACCCTCTTTCAGGAAATCCCGCTCGAGCCGTCGGATTTGTTGGTCAAGCAGGTAGTTCGCCTGGTGAATCAGGCAGAGGGCGATAATGGCAATGACTTCGGACGGGCGGGTCTCGATGAGCGAGCGATAGGTTTCATACGATTGAGGAGGCGTCCGGCCGAGGCGGCGGACGGAGAGAGCTTCGCGCGAGTTCTTTTTCCAGATCGGGAATTCGCGGTGCGGAGGTAGTCTTCGTAGTCGCTGAGAAGTTCCTCGAGGCTGGCGCGGGCGACGTTGGTGAGCTTGAGCTCGGTTTCGGTCGAGGTGCGGGATGCTTCGGAGCCCTCGAGGATGTTTTGCTTGCCGGAGCGGGCCGCCTGTCGCATTTGGTCGATGGTGCGGTCGCCTCTTTGAAGAAAGCGGCGGGTGAAATGGAAGGTGACATCGAAAATCACTGCGGCTTTTTGGTAAGAGAGGAGCTCGCGATAATTGCCATGCGGTGGGAGGAGAGGGGGAATAGGTATCATAGGTCGGATACGACCCATAGGACCTATCTATGTCGAGCCAAAGTGAATGAAATCTTCCGCCGTTAAACTATTCCTCGCGCTTGTGCTCGCAGCGCCCAGCCTGCGCGCGGAAGCCCCGCTCCAGGCGCAGACCGAGGAGTTTTTCCCGCTGCCGCTCGACGGCTCAATCACGCTCGAGAACAGCGGCGGCTCCTTCCACATCTTCGGTTGGTACGAGCCGCGCGTCCGCCTCGTCGCCGTGCGCAAGGCCTACACGGAAGCGCGGCTGGCGCAGATCCGGGTGGAGAAAAACGTGGAAGCCTCAGCGCTCGCGATCCGGACCGTGATCCCGCCGGCTTCCGGCCTTTTCGCGGACCGCTCGGGGACCGTCGATTACACCCTGAACGTCCCGGAAATGGCGCGCCTGCGCGTGCAGCTCGGAACCGGCGAAGTGCTTGTCCAGGGACTGCGCGGCGGGCAGGCCGAGATCGAGCTCACGAACGGTCGGGTCGTGGCGATGAACTGCTTTGCCGAGGTCCGCGCGCATTCCACGAACGGCGTCATCGAGGTCTTCTACGAGTGGTGGGAAAACCTCCCGGCGTCGTTCGATTTCACTCTGCGCCACGGACGGATCGGCGCGCGGCTGCCGTTCAACGCGCAGTTCCGCGTCAATGCGCAGACCGCCGACGGCCGTATCGGCAACGGCTTCGGCTTTAAGCCGGAGACGCGGGATGCCGGTCAGAGTTTGCAGGGCGCGACCGCGCCGGAGGTGCCGATCTCGCTGCAACTTCGCACCGGCGGCGGCAACATCAGCATCGACAGCTGGCGTTAGGCGGGGAAAATCCAGTCATGCCTTCTTTCGACATCGTCTCCGAAATCGACACCCAGGAAATCGACAACGCCCTCAACCAGGCGCGCAAAGAACTTGCCACCCGCTTCGATTTCAAAAACGTCAAAGCCGAGATCGAACACGAAAAGGACAAGATCGTCCTGACCGCGGAAGACGCCTCGCGCCTCCGCGGGTTGCGCGAGATCGTCATCGGCAAACTCTCGAAACGCGGCGTCGACCTGCGAAATATCGACCAGGAAGAGGCGGCGATTTCCTCGATGGGTCACGCGCGCCAGGAACTAAAAATCCAACAGGGATTGGAAGGCGACAAAGCGAAGGAAATCATCCAGGCGATCAAAGGCGGCGGCTTCAAGACGCAGAATGCGTTGCAGGATCGGCAGATTCGCGTCACCGGCAAGAAGCGCGACGAGCTTCAGGAAGTCATCGCCTTTGTGAAGAGCAAGGACTTTGGCGTGACCACGAACTTCAAGAACTTCCGAGACTAAGAAAGGGCGCAAAAATGGACTTCCGCGCCGCCGCATTCCTGGAGGGCGGAGCTCATGCGACGCCGCGCGGTCTCGCAGGAGCTCTACCCTCCCAAAGCCGCCTCAAGCCATCGCTATGAAAAAGGTAAACCTCGACGACATCAAAGAAGACGAACGGCATTCGCCGAAGGGTAAGTATCATAAGTTCGTCAAAGACATCTCCATTGCGCTCGGGCGCGAGAAGGATTCTCTCGACTTAGCCAAGCGGCATCCTTTTGATCTGGCCTTGGTGCGGATTCCACCGGGTAAGTCCTATTGTCCTTATCACTCGCACGGCGCAGAATCGGAACTTTATCTGGTCGTAGCCGGTCGTGGCACGATCCGCGATAAGAATGGCGCGACCGAGGTCGTGGCCGGCGATAGCTTTTTCTTCGGCCCGGGCGAGGCGCATCAGCTTTCCAATCCCGGTCCGGAAGACTTTGCTTACTACGTCATCGCGGATAACCCGCGGAGTGACTCATGCTATTATCCAGATAGCGGCAAATGGGCCGTGTCTAAGGAAGGCCCCGACTACGTGATCGCCAAGGGCAGCGAGGCCGACTACTACCTCGACGAAGAATAACTAGTGCAACGATGGCCAAGGAAGATCCTTACCATCTGGAGCGGTTCCTGCAGGCGCAGGAAGGAATCTTCGACGTCGCCCTGCGCGAGCTCACCCGTGGACGCAAGGAGAGTCACTGGATGTGGTTCATCTTTCCGCAGATGGAAGGTCTCGGTCGCAGCTCAATCGCGCGACTCTACGCGATCAAGTCACATGCGGAAGCGGAGGCCTATCTGCGTCATCCGATCCTGGGCGCACGGCTGCAGCAAAGCGCGCAAGCCTTACTCAAGGTGAAAGGAAAAAGCGCGACACAAGTCATGGGTTCACCGGATGACCTAAAACTTCGCTCGAGCATGACTCTCTTCGCGCTCGTGGCGGGGGAGAAGATTGTCTTCCAGCAAGTGCTCGATAAGTATTACGGCGGCGAGAAGGACGTGAAAACACTCGCACTCATGTCATGAGTCCACTCCGAGTAAGGTTAAAGCGCGCCCCCGATGGCTCTGCCGTGCTCACCGCGATCCGGGCCGATGGTTCCTCGACCTTGCAGCGTCAACTCGGGCCTCGCGGCCAGTTCTTTCCGACGCATGATTTGACCCATTACGCGGTCGAGACCGTGCTCGGTTATCGCGAAGGTTTCTTCGGTCTCATCGCTGAAGGTTGGGAGATCAGCGACTTCGCGCCGCCTTTCCCGCGCGGCTCGATCCCCTCGAAAGCGCGCGAGGTGGAAATCGTCGTCAGCCTGATCGATACCGGGCGTCCCGACGCCGCGGGCTGGACGGCGGGGGAATTTCGGGAGCAGGGCGAACTCTATGTCGCCTCCCGCCGGGCGACGGGGAAGGATCCCGGTGACATGGCCGCGGTGAGTGATGAAGACCTCGATCGGATTTACGCCTTGCGCGGGGAATTGCTCGAGCGCTGGGCCGCGACAAAAGCCGGGGAAACGCTCGATCTCGTCTTCGGCGGTCCCGCGCGGAGCTAGCTCCGGCGGCGGCCTGCATTGCTCCGTTCGGCGAGCAATGGTAACTAAGCCGATGGATCGCCCGCGCCAGATTGCCCCCGCGCTTTTCCTGGCGACGCTGCTCGTTTTTTCGAGTGGCGCTCGGGCGCAAAAGTTTCAGGGGCGCTCGCTCGTGCAGGCGAGCCTGATCGCCGAGACGACGGCGATCGTGCCGGGCCAGCCGTTCACCGCGGGCCTGCTTCTGAAGATGGTCCCGGGCTGGCACACTTACTGGCAATACCCGGGCGACGCCGGCATCCCGACCGAGATCAAATGGCAACTACCTAAAGAGTGGAAAGCCGGTCCGATTCAGTGGCCTATTCCGCTGAAATTGGACGAGCCGGGCGGAATCGAGATTTACGGCTACCACGACGAAGTCCTCCTCATGGTCCAGCTCACCCCGCCGGCGACGATCGGCGAAAAGTCGGTCCAGCTCGCGGCCGCGGCCGACTGGCTCGTCTGCGAGAAAGTTTGCATCCCGGGCAGCGCCAAGGTGCAGCTCGATCTCCCGGTCGGCGAGAACGCCGCGTCCACGAACGCGGAGCTTTTCACGAAATTCCGCGGGCAATTGCCGCGTGCGTTGCCGAACGAGGCCGGCGCGGCCTTGCACTGGAACCGGACGGCGACGGCGTTCCGGCTCACGCTTGCGGATAAGAGTCTCGCGCAAAAGCCCAGCCTCGATTTCTTCCCGCTGCCGGAAACGGCGACCGTGATCGGTCATCCGAAAAAAGAAACGGCCAGCGACGGTTCGGTCGTCTTTACGATTCCGATCGAGACGGCGGAGCAGAAATTGCAGTCGCTCGATGGCGTGATCGTCTTCGATCAACAAGGATGGTCGTTCGGCACAAAGACCGCGACGACAACCGCAACAGCGCCCGCCGCTCCCCAAGTCGCGGAGGCTTCCGGCGGGCTGCTTAAGTTCCTCCTCTTCGGTTTTATCGGCGGCTTCATCCTCAACTTGATGCCCTGCGTGCTCCCGTTGATCTCGTTCAAGATTTTCGGGTTCATCCAGCACGCCGGCGACAGTCGCGGGAAGATTTTCGGGAACGGCCTCGCCTTCGTTGCCGGCATCTTCGCCTGGTTCCTCGCGCTCGCCGCTCTCATGATCGGTCTGAAGGCGGCGGGGCACCAAATCACCTGGGCTTTTCAATTCACGAATCCGCTCTTCGTCGTCGTCATGAGCGCGGTCGTGCTCGTCTTTGCGCTCAATCTCTTCGGGGTCTTCGAGATCACGCTCCCGGCATCCGCGACCACGGGCTTGCTCGGCTGGAGCGCGCGCGAGGGATATGCCGGCTCGTTTTTCCAGGGCGTCTTCGCGACCGTGCTCGCGACGCCCTGCACCGCGCCCTTTCTCGGGAGCGCGCTCGGGTTCGCCTTCGCCGCCTCGGCGGGCGTGATCCTGCTCATGTTCGCCGCGATCGCCGCGGGAATGAGCGCGCCTTATCTGCTCCTCACCGCGCAGCCGGCCTGGCTTCGCTTTCTTCCGCGTCCCGGCCCCTGGATGATGCACGTGAAGCAATTCATGGGCTTCCTGCTCATCGCGACGCTCCTCTTTCTTCTCTGGGTGCTTGGCGCGGAACGCGGGTCGGAAGCGATCGTCTGGACCTCGGCCTTTCTTCTCGCGCTCAGCATTGCCTGCTGGACGAAAGGCGCGTTTTCCACCCCGCTGGCCTCGATCGCGCAGCGCTCCGTCGTCCTCGTGCTCATGCTTCTGCTCGTGCTCGGCAGCGCCTGGTATTTCATCGGCGAGAAATTTAGTGCCACCAAAACCGTGGCGACCAGCCTAACGAAAAGCGATTGGATTCCCTTCAGCCCGGAGCGTCTCCAGAGCGAGCTCGCGCAGGGCCACAGCGTCTTCCTCGATTTCACCGCGGCCTGGTGCATCACCTGCAAATTCAACGAAGCCTCCGTCCTCGAAACCGCGACCGTGCGGGCGGCTTTTACCCGGGCCGGGGTGGTGAAAATGAAAGCCGATTGGACGAATGCCGATCCGATTATCACCAAAACTTTGAAACAATTCGGCCGGGTCGGTGTCCCACTTTACGTGCTCTATCCAGCGGGCGCCCCCGATCGACCGATCGTCTTGCCGGAACTGCTCACGCAATCACTCGTCCTCAATCATCTTCAATCCGCCGCGCCGAAAGTCGCGGCTGCCGAATAAAAATATGAAAACGAAAACCCTGCTCTTCACCACCCTCGCGCTCACGGCGCTCTGCACCGGCGGTCTCTTCGCCGCGGGGACTCCAAAGGTCGGTGCGCCCGCGCCCGGCTTTACCCTGACCGATTCGAACGGGAAGACACACTCGTTAGGCGACTTCAAAGGCAAGTATGTCGTGCTCGAATGGTTCAACCCGGGCTGCCCGTTCGTGGTCAAGCATTACAAGAGCGAGAACATGCAGAAGCTGCAGAAAGAATTCACCGGCAAGGAGGTCGTCTGGCTCACGATCGACTCCTCCGCGCCCGGGAACGAAGGCAATCTCTCGCCCGCGGAAGCGAACAAGCAGGTGAGCGATTGGAGCATGCACCCGACCGCGCTGCTCCTCGACGGAGACGGTAAAGTCGGCCACGAATATGGCGCCACGAACACGCCGCACATGTATGTCATTAACCCGAAGGGCGATTTGGTTTACACCGGCGCGATCGATAACAAGCCGACTGCGAGCACGGACGACATTGCGGGTGCGAACAACTACGTGAAAGCCGCGCTGAACGAAGCGATGGCGGGTCAACCGATCGCGACTCCGACCTCGAAGGCCTACGGCTGCTCGATCAAATACGCGGAATAAAGCTGGCCACCGGCGTTCGCGCGCCTCCCGGTAGACGCCTCCTGTGGACGCTTCCCCTGTAGACGCCTCCCTCTGGGAGGCGCGGGCGTTGCTCCCGCTCTCAGATCCGCCCCCGCGCTTCGCAGAGCGAAGCGTCTACAGCGCGAGGCCTCTGATCGTTAGGCAGGCTTGGCGCTGAAGCGGCTGGCGAAGCGCAGGACCGCCCGAGGGGTGAGCCTAACGATCGCCATGCCCGCTTTCATCGCCCAACCGGGGATAACGAGGGCGCGGTCGTGCGCGACCCCGCGGAGCCCGGCGGCGACGACTTCCTCGACGGAGACGTAAATGAATTCAGGCCCGAGTTCGGTATCGTTTTCCGTCGAGCGGCGCGCGACTTCGGTAAACTCGGTCCGCACCGGCCCGGGGCAGAGCGCGGTCACGCCGACGCCGCAGCCGCGGACTTCGCCGCGGAGCGCCTCCGACAAACTGGTGACGTAAGCTTTCGTGGCGGCGTAAACGGCGAAGTTCGCGACCGGCAGGAAGCTGGCGGACGAGCTGACGTTCAGGACGTGGCCGCGACCGGCTGTGACCATCGCGGGCAGTAAACCGCGCGTCATTCTCGTTAGGCCGACCATGTTCACGAGCATCATCTGATCGAGCTTTTCGGCATCGGCATTCACGAAAGCACCGAGATCGCCGAGACCCGCATTGTTCACGAGCAGGTCGATCGCCAACTGCTCGCGCTCCACCCAATCACTGAGCGCGCGGACGTCGCTCTCTTGCGCGAGATCGGCGGGACGAATTTCGACGCGCAGGTTCGGATAAGCGCTCTTCAGTTCGTCGCGCAATTCCTCGAGCCGTTCGACCCGGCGCGCGACGAGCACGAGCAGTTCCGCGTCCGCGGCCAATTGCCGCGCAAACTCGCGTCCGATTCCAGCGGAAGCGCCCGTGATCAGCGCGCGGCAGTTAACGAGTTTCATCAGGTGCGGTTTTCGTGAGGAGCGGCTCGAGCACTTTCCAAACGTTCTCGGCGAGAATTTTGTGGCCCGCCGGCGTCGGATGCATGTGATCGGCCTGGTTCAGATCGACGTGGCCGCCGACACCTTCGAGGAGAAAGGGCACGAGCGCCGCGTGATTTTTTTGCGCCAGCTCCGGAAAGACGGCAGTAAATTTCGCGGCGTAATCGGCGCCGAGGTTCGGTGGAATCTGCATCCCAGCGATGACCAGTTTCACTTGGGGGTCTTTCGCGCGCACCTTGTCGATGATCGCCTGCAGATTCGCGCGCATCTCCTCGACCGGCAGCCCGCGCAGGCCGTCATTCGCGCCGAGCGCGAACACTAAAACGTCGATCGGTTTTAGCAAAATCCAGTCGAGCCGGCTTAATCCGCCCGCGGTGGTGTCGCCGCTCAAGCCTGCATTGATGACCTCGAACGGCAGGTTCTGCGCGCGGATTTTCTCCTGGATGAGCGCGGGATAGGCCTGCGCCTCCTGGACGCCAAGACCAGCGGTGAGGCTGTCGCCGAGGAACAAAACCGTCCCGCCGAATAGCGGCGTGGCGAAGCAGCAAAGTAAAAACGCGAGGAGGATGCGCGGCCGGGCCAATTTTCTCATGCGCGACGAACTCTCATCGCGTAAGCAAGACGCGCCGCCACGCACCGTCAATGAGCTCCCTTCCAATTCTCGACATTCGCAATCTGACGAAAAGCTACCCGACTGGTGCGGGACGTTTGACCGTTCTGCACGATGTCTCATTCACCC
>JBPCRH010000312.1:0-14808 GCA_050997075.1 Chthoniobacterales bacterium | reverse complement strand
CCATGTCTCGACGGAAGTGGAGATCGCGCTCCTCCGGTTGCTCCTGGAATCGGAAGCGTTCGAGGTTTTTTTGCACACTCGCTACGTCGGGCCGAAGCGTTTTTCGCTGCAGGGCGCGGAGTCGCTCATGGTCATCCTCGACACGATTTTGCATCGCTGTCCGGGCGACGGAATCGAGGAAATTTGCATGGGCATGGCGCATCGCGGGCGGCTGAATGTGCTCGCGAATTTCCTCCAGAAATCGCTCAAACTTCTCTTCACCGAGTTCAGCACAAACTACATCCCGGATCTCGTCGCGGGCGACGGCGACGTAAAATATCACCTCGGCTATCACACCGTCCGCAAGCTCGGCTCCGGCGCGGGAGTGGAGATCCGTCTTGCAGCTAATCCGAGCCATCTCGAGGCGGTCGACCCGGTCGTGGAAGGGATCGCGCGCGCACGCCAACGGATTCGCGGCGACACGGAATTTCGCCGCAAGGTCCTCCCGCTGCTCGTGCACGGCGACGCTGCTTTTGCCGGCCAGGGCATCGTCTCGGAAGTGCTGAACATGTCGCAACTGCACGGTTACTCGACCGGCGGCACGGTTCACGTGGTCGTGAACAACCAGATCGGTTTCACCACTTTGCCGGAGGACGCGCGTTCCTCGATGTACGCGACCGACATCGCGAAGATGATCGAGGTCCCGATCTTCCACGTGAATGGCGACGATCCGCTGGCGGTGCGTTTCGTGACCGAGACGGCGCTCGATTTCCGCCAGGAATTCGGCCGCGACATCGTCATCGACATGTATTGCTACCGTCGCTACGGGCACAATGAAGGCGACGAACCGCTCTTCACCCAGCCCGATCTCTACGCGAAAATCGCGAAGCGCCCGTCGGTCGCGCAGCTCTACAAAAAGGAGCTGATCGAAAGCAAAGTGCTGACCACGGAAGCGGCCACACAACTCGAGAAGGAACTGCAGGACCGGCTCGAATCCGCGCTCGAGGAAGTAAAAGCGCAGGAGAAGTTGCCTAACGAAGAGCGGAATCGTTTCAAGGAATCGACCGCGGTTTTCCAGCCGGGTTATTCCGGAAAATCCGGCCCGACCGCGATCACCCCCGAGGTCCTGAAGCAGATCGTCGATGGCCTAACGACAATCCCGGACGACTTCAACGTCCTCCCGAAAGTGAAGCGGATCACGCTCGACCGGCAGCGCGAAGTCTTCGCCGCGGGCGGTCCCTACGACTGGGGTTTTGCCGAGGCGCTCGCCTTTGGTTCGCTCCTCCTCGAGGGCACCCCGGTGCGGCTCTCCGGGCAGGACAGCCGGCGCGGGACTTTTAGTCACCGACACTCCTTTCTCTACGACGCGAAGACCGGAAAACCGTATCTGCCGCTCCTCCATCTCGCGCCCGAGCAGGCGCGTATCTGCATTTACAACAGCCTCCTCTCCGAGGCCGCGGTGCTCGGTTTCGACTACGGCTACGCGCTCGATTACCCGAACATGCTCTGCCTTTGGGAAGCGCAGTTCGGCGATTTCGCGAATGGCGCGCAGACGATCATCGACCAGTTCATCGTCTCCGCGGAATCGAAATGGCAGCGCCCGAACGGAATCGTCCTGCTCCTGCCGCATGGCTACGAAGGCCAGGGGCCGGAGCATTCCAGCGCGCGGCTCGAGCGTTTCCTCCAAGCCTGTGCGGAGGACAACATCCAGGTCTGCAACCTCACGACCGCGGCGCAATATTTCCACGTGCTGCGCCGGCAGATGAAGCGCGATTTCATCAAGCCGCTCATCATCATGACGCCGAAGAGTCTGCTCCGGTCCGAAGCCGCGGCCTCGCGCACGGAGGATTTTACGGAGGGAAGTTTCGCGGAAATCCTCGGCGACAGCAGCGTGACCGAGCCGGCAAAAATCGAGCGGGTCGTGCTCTGTTCCGGGAAGATTTATTACGACCTCGCGAACCATCGCGCCGAGCAAAAGATCACAAATACGGCGATCGTTAGGCTGGAGCAGCTCTACCCGCTCGCGACCGAGAAGCTGCGCGAAATCCTGCAGCCTTTTGAAGCACTAAAACAGCTCGTCTGGTGCCAGGAAGAGTCGCAGAACATGGGCGCGTGGAGCTACATCGAGCCGCGGCTGCGGAAGTTGTTCGGCCGCGAAATCGCGTATGCTGGGCGGAACGCAAGCGCGAGCCCGGCCGTGGGGGCACTCGCCGTGCACAAGCGCGAGCAGGCGTGCGTGATCGCCGAAGCGTTTAGCGTGTAAGACAACCGACGGCGTTCGCTGGAAGGGTGAGCCCCAGCGAACCCGACGCGTCACCGAATCCGGCGCTCCCACTTCGCCCGGCGGCCTCGCAGAGCTCCGCCCTCCAGGTCAGTGCCGGAGGTGACGCGTGAAGAACGCCGCTGCTTCCTCCCGCACCTTGGCCGCGGTTTCGGTCGAGAAGACATGACCTTCGCCCGGATAGAACCGCTTCTCGAACGGGTCGCCGTGCGCCCGCAGGTACGCGAGCAGCGGCTGCGTATACTTCTCGTTAGGCACGCGCGAGTCCGCGGTCCCGTGTAGCACCAGCATCGGCGGGAGCGGTTGCCGGGTCGGACCTTCCGGGTGGCCATGCCAAAAACCGCCGGCTTCGGCCACGACCGCGCCGATTCGCGGATCGCGCCGCGCAGTTTCGATCGCGGCGAACGCGCCTAACGAATAACCGAAGATCCCGATTTTTGGTGCCTCGGGCCTCTGGGTGTGGACCCAATCGACCGCGTCGTGCACGGTCGCGAGCCAGGTCGGGAAGAGCTTCAACAAAACCGCCTGGCGGGCAAACCAGGTGTGGGTCCGATCGAAGTAATGGATCTGATAGACCTCAAACCCCGCGATTGCGAGCCGCTCCGCGACGCGCGTCATCTCGGGCCCGTCGAAGAGCATCCCGCCCGCGCCATGGAGTACGAGCACGGGTGGCGCTGTAGACGCTTCGCTCTGCGAAGCGCGGGAGTTGCGCGACCCGCTCTGGCGCAGCGGAGCCGAAAGCCGCGCTTCCCGGAGGGAAGCGTCTACAGGCGTATAGACATCGACGAGGATGCGCACCCTGCTGCTCTCGAAGCTCCGTTGTTTTACGGTAAAGGCCGCGGAGGCATCGTCGCACGCGGTCGCGCAACCGCTCCAGGCGAGAAGAACCGCGGCCAGCAACCCGAGACGATAGAGAGGAGGCAGAAGACACATGGGACCTATATGACCTATACGAAGCCCGGACGCCTTTCGCAGCTTGCGCCCTGCGCGGAAGTGGCGGTTGTTGTTAGGCGATGAGCGCCTCGCCCGACCACGTCTTCACCCTCGGCATCGAGGAAGAATTTCAGATCATCGACCCGGAGACGCGCGAGCTGCGCTCCCATATCCAGCAGATCCTCGGCGAAGGGAAAGTGACGCTGAAAGAGCAGATCAAACCCGAGATGCACCAGTCGGTCGTGGAACTCGGGACCGACGTCTGCGGGAGCATCCACGACGCGCGCGAACAGGTTATCCGGCTGCGGAGCGAGCTCGCGGCGATGGCCGCGAAAGGCGGGCTCAAGATCGCTTCCGCCGGCACCCATCCCTTTTCGCATTGGTTCGATCAACACATCACCGAAGGCGAGCGCTACGCCACGATCGTGAAGGATTTGCAGCAGGTCGCGCGCGCCAATCTCATCTTCGGCCTGCACGTGCACGTCGGCATTCCCGATCGCGCGACCGCGATTCATGTGATGAATCAGATGCGCTATTTCCTCCCGCATCTCTACGCGCTCTCGACCAATTCGCCCTTCTGGGTCGGCCGCAACACCGGGCTCAAGGGTTATCGCCTGAAAGTCTTCGAGCGTTTCCCGCGCACCGGCACGCCGGACGCCTTTGAGAGTATTTCGGAGTATGAAGATTTCCTGAAACTCCTGATCAAAACCGGCTGCGTCGACAACGCGAAAAAGATCTGGTGGGACATCCGCCTCCACCCGTTTTTCGACACCCTCGAGATCCGGATTTGCGACGCCCAATCCCGGGTCGACGACACCCTCGCGCTCGCCGCGGTCATCCAGGCGATCGTCGTGAAGTTGCACAAACTCCACGCAAAAAACCTCAACTTTCGGATCTACCGCCGGCGCCTGATCGATGAGAATCGCTGGCGCGCCTCGCGTTACGGACTCGATGGAAAACTGATCGATTTCGGGCGCGAATCCGAGGTCGAGACGCGCTCGCTCCTCGCCGAGCTGCTCGATTTTATCTCGACCGAAGTCGACGAACTCGGGAGCGGCGAAGAGATCGCGCACATCGAGGAAATCATGCGCGAAGGGACTGGCGCGGATCGCCAGATTGCAGCCTGGGAGCGCGAGCACAACATGCATGACGTGGTCGACCTGATCGTCGCCGAGACCTACGAAAAACTGACCGTGCCGGAACCCGCAAACCTGGAGGGATGAGCTCCCGCGAAGCCTCGGACAGCGCAAACGGGCGCTCACGAAAGGAGCGTGGTCTGGTGCCGCGCACGGCGTCGCAGGAGCTCCGCCTTCCACCGGCGGTCGAGCCCGTTTGAAACCCTCGGCGCTGACAGTCAATTCGGCCGATCCCTCCGCCCCGGAAAGTTTGCGTCTTGCGGCCGCGCTCTGGGCGGAGCTGAGCACGACCTACCCGGAAATGACGGCGCCGCCTTTTCCGCCGCGCGACATTGTCGGCGAACGCGCGGTTTTCATGGTCGCGTCGTTAGGCGGAAAGGCCATCGGGTGTGGAGCGATCCGACCGTTCCCGGCGCCAGCCGGTATCGGCCTGGCGCTCGTGGCGGAGGTGAAGCGCATGTACGTCGCGCCGGCGGCGCGAGGGCGCGGCGTGGCGGCGGCGATTCTGCGGACGCTGGAAGCGTGGGCGGCCGAGCGCGGCTACCTCACGCTGAGGTTGGAAACGGGCGGACGACAGCCCTTCGCGGTGCGGCTTTACGAGGGTTTCGGCTACCACCGCATCCCTCCCTACGGCCACCACGCTGGCGATCCGCTCGCGCTTTGTTTCGAGAAAGCGCTGCGCTAAGCGCAGTCCCCAAGCGGAGCGCCAGCGGAGTCGAGGGATCGCGTTGGGTTTCGTGTTTCGTGAAAACGGTCGCGCAGCTCTCCCACACCGGGAGCTTCACGGCAGCCCAACGGGATCCCTCGGCTGCGCTCGGGATGACCGTGATTAGCCTTTCTCTTTCACATCCGCTGCCCCTCCCCGCGGCGATTGCCCATGCCGCTTTCCCTGTTTCCTCTCACCATTCCACAAAATGCCCGACCGCCATCTCGCTTCCACCATCGCCGTTGATCCCGAATTGATCCCCGGCGCGCGCAACGCCATCCGAGATTGCCTGTGGCTCCAGCCGGACGAGCGCATCACCGTCATCACCGATGAAGCAACGAGCGAGATCGCGGCCGCCTTGCAGGAGCAGATCGAAGAAGTCGGCTCCGAGTACGCGGTTTTCGTCCTCGAGAAGTATGCCGAGCGGCCGCTCACGGGGATGCCCCAACTGATTCTTGATGACCTAAACACCTCGCAGGTCTCGATCTTTTGCGCGCAGACCCAGCGCGGCGAGCTCGGCTCGCGCATGCAGATGAGCGAAATCGTAAACAAGAATCACATCCGCCACGGCCACATGGTTAATATCAGCCGGCAGATCATGCGCGAAGGGATGCGCGCCGATTTCCGCGCCATCGACGAGCACAGCCAGATCCTCGTGGAGCGTGCGCGCAAGACGAAGCGCATCACCTGCCGGACCGACGCCGGAACCGATTACACCGCCGATCTTTCCGCGAACCTGCGCTGGCTCAAGACCAGCGGCATCATCACCCCGGAGAAATGGGGCAACCTCCCCGGCGGCGAGATTTTCACCTCCCCCTTCGACAGCAACGGCCTCTTCGTGGTCGACGGCGTGGTCGGCGATTACCTCTGCCAGAAGTATGGCGACATCCAGGCGACCCCGCTCCGGATCGAAGTGAAGAACAACCGCATCCATTCGTTAGGCTGCGAGAACCAGGAGCTGCTCGAGGAATTCGCGGCCTACACGAACACCGACGAAAACAGCAACCGCGTCGGCGAATTCGCGGTTGGCACGAACACCGCCTGCAAGGACATCATCGGCAACATCCTCCAGGACGAAAAAATTCCCGGCATCCACATCGCCTTCGGCCATCCCTACGCCGAGCACACCGGCCAGACCTGGCTCTCGAAGACGCACATCGACTGCGTCGGGCGCGACTTCGATATCTGGTTCGACGACGAGCAGATCATGGAGAAGGGGAGGTTTCTCGTTTAGCCCCGCGTCACCCGCGGAAAGCCAGCGCCGCACGCGCAAAAGAGCGCGTCAGCCGGTAAATGAGCACGTCACTCCGCCGCAGGTCCGCGTCGGATGCCTGCGAGAGCGCGTCGGACCGTCAAAAGTCTGCGCCAGCCAGGCAAAAGGGCGCGTCACCCGTCCGAACTCACCGTCGAATGACCACTAAGCGATTGAATTGCGCCCAAGTTAGCGATAGACGACCAAAAGTCGCCCCCGAACTCCTAAAGTACGCGTCCCTTGGAGCAAAGACGCGTTGCGTTTTACGGAAAGCCTCCCTGGCACTTCCTAACTCGCCGGCCTATTACTGGCAAGGTTGCCCACTTTTGGCTGGAAAGAAATCCCTCTGATCTAGAACATGACTTCGGTATCGCTCGCCGCGACGCCAAAACCAATGAGCCGAATCATAGCAGACCCAATTCACGGGGACGTTCAGCTTTCCGATGAAGAGTTCGGGGTGATCAACACCGGCTCATTCCAGCGCCTTCGGTCGCTCAAGCAGCTAGGGATGGCTCATCTGACCTATCCAAATGCTACCCACACCCGCTTTGCTCATAGCATTGGGGTTTTAGCAACGATGGGGCGCATATTGCGGCAGGTCCAGGACAGTGAAGCAATACGTATCAGCCCAGAGCAACGTGCGGAATTGCGATTAGCTGCGCTACTCCACGACGTCGGTCATTATCCATACTCGCACCTGATGGAGGGCGTGGATCGGGTCATCCTGACTGAGGAACGCGTTGTCCAGCACGGAAAATCAACTATCTCGACATCTTCCCCGTATCCAAATCATCAAGAGGTCGGGGAGTTAATCGCGACCACACAAGCCGATTTAATCAGTTCTCTTGGCGGTAAGGAAAGGGCGCAGACAATAGCGGCAATTTTTTGCCGCCATGAAACGACCAACGCGCAGCTAAGCAAACTGATTCATAGCAGCTTCGATATGGACCGAATCGACTATCTGTTGCGCGACGCGCGCGCAACAGGGGTTCCATACGGCACTATTGATATTAATTATTTGCTCAGCCATGTCCGGATGAGTGCGTCCGGGATGCTTGGCGTTGAGCGCAAGGCCCTCGTTGCAGTGGAACATTTTCTCCTCGCCCGCTTCTTCATGCACAAGGCGGTTTATTATCACAAGACCACATTCGGCTTGGAAGAGTGCTGCCGACAGCTTTTAAGGCGCATCCGCGACATGGATCCAGGGGGGCATAAGTACGGCGTCCCTGCGAACGGGGACGAAGTGCGAAAAATTGTGCAGGGGCCCGAGGTTGCCAACTTTAACGATGCATTCGTAGATCGGGTGATCAACCTAGCGGTGGGTGATGACAATTTAGTCGTCCGAAGCTTGGCGTCAGCAATTTTCCAACGGCGGCCGCCAAAGTTGATCAAGGAGGTAGCTGTGCTTGAAGAAGTGGGTAAGCAACCTCACGCCGGGACGGTCTTTTTCCAGAACTGTCGATACCAAGTTGCAGATTTGGCGAAGAAACACGGGATCGAATTGGGATGCTTTCTTATCTGCGAACACAAACCACTAAAATTCGAAGCGCGTCCTCGTCTCCTGAATGCACCAGAGGCACGAAACCTTTCGTCTAACGAAAGGGAAGAGGTGATTATGATCTTCAATGATTCGGCTGAACCCGTCCCAATCGTCGATCTCGGCAGGAGCATAGTGCAGCCATTGAGCCAGTTTTTCTACCAAACGAGTCGACTCTATTTGGTCATGCCAGACGATTGGAAGCCGGAACAATTCGATAGCGCCGTGAAGGCCCTGCGACGTGCAACGCAGGGCTGGGAATCTTAGGCAGCTACCGCAGTGGCACCGTTCGACGGTAGCATTCCCGCAGACGAAAGTGCTCCTACAGCGTCATCAATTTCCGTTGTGGAAAAGTTCTTTTCAAACTTCAGGAGAGTTTCGTGAAGCACTGCGGAGTTCTGTGACCGCACTTTGCCTCGAGTAAGGAGAAAGTGGACCGAGGCGAGCAGTTCCAACCAAGGGGCGACCATGCCGCGATCTTCCCACAAGGCTGTCACTTTATCTAGTATCCGTCGTGACGACTCTTCTATGGTCCACTGTTTAAATTCATCAGCACTACCTGCGAGCGCACTCGCCACCGCAAACGCGTCTGCTGTCAGTTGGCGGCTATACGGTCCGCGGATATACCACGAAAAATGGTAACCGAGGCGAAATCCGCGTTCTTGCGCTAGATACATCGCCTTTTGCAAAATGAGCCGAGAGTCGAACGTTTCGAGACGGGGTGCGAAACCCAAGGCGTCTAGTGCAAGCTTCAAACTAATTTGGCGCTTATCCATAATGCATATTTCTCGTTGATCGAAAGCGAACTACGGGTGCAGAGTGTCGGGCCCCGCCGCCAGTGGCAAGCCTTCACTACACGTTATTTTCAAATTTCTCGAGCACTCGCAGCAATTGCTCCAGTGCTTTCTCCTTGCGGGGCTCGCCGCGACATATTTTGGCTGCGGCGATCAGCAATGCTTTCGCATTTCGAGGGGCCGCTTCCGAAACGATGAAGTCATTTAGCTGAAGTCCAGCGATCCGGCACAGCGCCTCCATTTTCGGCGTCGCACGTTTGGGGCTGTACCGTCCACTCAGGAGCTTCGAGACGTATCCTTGATCAATGCCAAGTTCACGACTAACGGCGATTTGCCTCGTCTTCGTGGCGTCGATGTGATCACGGAGAGCCGCCCGGAGCCGCTTCCAATCAACAGTCGACATATGCACGCCATAGATGCATAAATGCATAAATGCAATGTTGCACGTCAGGCCAATTGATTTGGGAGCGATTCAGTGGCGGCTTCGCTGCACTCGCCCTGCCAGATAGTGCCGCAGAGGTAATGGATGGCATTCCATGGGGCCGTGCAGAACAGCTTTTTTCACCGGCATATTGGGCGGTTCAGGCTTGGCTTGTCACCCAAAACGAACGCTCGCGTCGGGAGAATCTCGGCGACACCCTGCTCGAAGAAGCTGCCGCATGCATTTTGGGTGGCCACGGTATGCCGGCCGAGGTCGGGTTGGCCGCATTTTACCATTTAAGGGCGCTTGGTTTGCTGGCGACCGATGCAGCATACGCGGCAACCGTCGAAGAATTGACCGCCGCTCTTTCGGGCCAACTCAGCTACGGTGGGCGTCGCTTTCGATACCGATTTCCGAATCAAAAAGCGCGCGTTCTTGCTCCTGTATTGAGGGGGCTCGCTACGAACCAGCCGGACACAAGAAACCATTTGGCGTTCCGGCGCTGGTTCCTCCGTTTTAGTGGCGTTGGACTAAAGACTGCCTCCTGGATCACACGCAATTGGTTAAAGAGTGATCGTGTCGCAATCATCGACATTCATATTTGCCGAGCAGGAATTCTCGCTGGCATTTTCTCGTTTCGCGACCGACCCGCGACCCAATATGAGAAAATGGAACAACGATTTCTTTCATTTTGTGAGGGGATCGGCGTGCCTGCTAACTTGGTCGACGCCATCATGTGGCGCCATGTGCGCCTATGCTCCTCAGTCGCGGATCGAATGCTCGAGCACCGTGCGGCAACGATTCGAATTGCGTGACCCGTAGTGCGCGCGCAGTATTAGGGCATGTTGTGCTGCGATATTTTTGGGAAGGCATTCCGTCCCCAAGTGTTTTTTTCAGGTGGCGGCGGTGGTGGCGGCGGTCGTGGTGGGGGCGGCGAAATACCCACTGGGGATTGTTCCACCCTGATCGTCACGACAACACTTAATTCACCCGTCCCATCTGTGATCTCTACTCTCCACGCCGAAGATATTTTGGAGGTGGTACTGAGGCAGCAAGGGGCCGTGAGAATCGTGGTCGCGCAAACTAGCGGCGCGGACGTCGCGGGTTCGATAACCTCGGATGAACTTCCGCGACTTGTCGCTTGTCTCGAGCAGGGTTTCCGCTTTGGCGCGCGCGTCCTCGACATCGACGGAGGACGCTGTCGCGTTCAAATTCGACCGGTCCCTTAGAGATGCGATTAGACATTGCAGGCGGGTTTTACCGCGAAATTTGCTCCTCTCCAGCTTGGAACGAGTTTTACGGCTCAGGGGCGCGGGCGGCTGCAGCGCTGCAGAATTTTGATGTCGAGCGGCATCTTCACACGGCTGTGTCTCAAAAGGCGCTTCCTTGGTTGCGGGGGCTTGCCGACGCATACGACTTTCAAATTACACATACCGAAGTTCCGGCAACTATAAGCTTTCGTTACTTTCATCCCCTGTCACCCCCGCTAATTACGCCACCTATTCATGCACTACGCGAACGGCCGAAGCTTTCTGTAACTGGGGATTGTGTTCTGCGCTACGGAATGCTTGATGCCGAGGCGATCGTCGATGGCGACAGAGTAGTCTATGATCCGCAGTCGGCGTTCGAGCCATCGAGATTCGAGGAAAACGGCTCCACCGCCAAAGAATTGGCGGTCGTGGCAAATTTCAGTGAAGCAAGGAAGCTGACTGGTAAGACCGATTTAGCTGATATCGGCGAGAAATTAAGTTCCGATGGCGCCGCTGTCGTTGTTGTCAAGAACGGCGCGTACGGCGCCACCGTCTTTTCAAAGGGCTCGGCGAGCAAGATCCCGGCGTACAAAACGAAGCGTGTTTTCTCTATCGGGTCGGGCGACGTTTTCTCGGCGGTATTTGCTTACAACTGGGGCGTACAGCGCCAAAGCGCACCCGATGCTGCGGCAGCAGCTTCTGTTGCGACATCGTTCTATACGGAGAACGGGTTTCTTCCGCTTCCTCCGAGATCTACCGGCGCGGAGTTTCCGGTGATTGAAGCGAAGCCACGTCGCGTAAGCGCTGCTCACGTGCCCCCTTGGGACATTTATATCGCGGGACCATTCTTCAACCTAAAGCAATTGTGGCTAATAGAAGAACTCAAACGCATCTTCGAAGACTTCAACCTCAACGTATTTTCCCCGTTCCACGACGTCGGCAGAGGTGCCGCTGCTAATGTGGCGACGCTGGACCTAGAAGCTCTTGAACAGAGCGACCTTGTTTTCGCGTGCGTCGATGAATTAGATGCGGGGACGATTTTCGAGATTGGCTACGCCCGATCGCATAAGATTCCCGTGATTGGATTTTGCGAATCGACGGGAAAGAATGATCTGAAGATGCTGGAAGGTAGCGGTTGTGTCCTAATCAATGACTTTGTCACAGCTATCTACACGGCGATGTGGCAACTGCTCGAAGCGAAAACGTGATCACGGCATTGCTGCTATCCGGTGGTATCGATTCAATCGCCATTGCAGCGTGGCAACACCCAGAGATAGCCTTTACCGTCGACTACGGCCAGTCCTCCGCTCGGGGTGAGATTCGGGCTGCACAGCACGTAGCTGAAACGCTGGGCATTACACACGAGGTGTTGAGCGTCGACTGTTCATCCCTGGGCAGCGGAGACCTCCTAAACAAGCCAGCGAGTGCCATTGCTCCGGTATCTGAGTGGTGGCCGTTTCGAAACCAGATGCTGACCACCCTTTCCGCTATGCGTGCCGTTGCGTTAGGTGTATCGCGAATATTGGTCGGCTCGGTCGCGAGCGATGGGTTGCATTGCGATGGAACAAGTGAATTCTATCGCCAACTAGATGCTCTGTTGGTGCTTCAGGAAGGCGGCATTCGCGTTGAGGCGCCGGCAATCGCCATGACTACAACCGAATTGGTTCGAATCTCCGGCGTGCCGCTTTCGCTGCTGGCGTGGGCGCATTCATGTCACACGTCTGACTATGCCTGTGGCAGCTGTCGCGGGTGCAACAAACACAGAGACGTCATGCTTGCCCTAACAAGTGAAGCTTATTGAGCTGTCAGAACCTGACCCCCGGGATAAAATTGTGGGGTGGAACGAATTCGAATACCGGGTGGCGCGTACGGTTCTGCTCAATCCGCCTGATCCGACGCTTGCGGTTAATGTGTTCAACGTTCTCGATCAAAGGCGCACGCGGCGCGACTTCCAACGCCTCGAATACGCTCAGGTGTCCAGCGTGCTTTGGTTTTCCGCGAAGCGACGTTCCGCGGTTACCCGACGGCATCAGTATACGTGGCAGCACGCGCCCGCCCCTTCCGCAGGAGGGTGTCACCCAGCGGATATTCTGATCTTAGGTATCTCAGGCGAAGAACAGGCCGTGTTCGTATACGAGCCCATCTCACACGCATTGCGTGAAGTGTCATGCCCAAACGAGGAGGCACGAGATCGGCTTGACGGAATAGCCACTGAGCTGTCCCGGAGCACCGGGTGCGGAACTACATTTTGGTTCGGCAGCCAGCCGGATCGGACCGCCTCCCGATACAAAAATCCTGAGAGTCTCATCTGGAGAGATAGCGGAGCATTGCTGGCGACAGTCGCAATAGCGGCCGAAGCACTATCTCTAAATTGTTGCCCGCTGGGTGCGTCAGGTGATCCGTGGGTGGGACAATTGGTCAATTCAGGGGGGCTCGTAGTGGGGACTGGCGGCTGCGTCGTTGGGGTGCGGCGTCCAGTTTAAATCGGTCCGCCAACCTCGTAAGTTTTTCGTTGCTCGACTTTTAAGTTTCCCCTAAACCGTTCTCTAACAACGGTCCCCGGCGGCATCGCCGAGGACGACAAGGACACGGGCCTGCAAGGCCAGACCGGCGCGCACGGCGGAATTAGCGCGACGATCCGGGAGGGGTTAAAGGCGACCAAGCAGCTCAATGTCTTGCTGAAGAATCTCTACAGGACTCAGCCGGATAAGCTCGCAGCCTGGCTCACGGCCGCGAACATCCAGCGGGTCGGCACGAGCGGGAAGAAGAACAAACCGGCGGACGGCGGCGGGGCTCCGGCGAAGGCTTAGGCTGGCGCGGATTGTCCGGGGCGGGCCGCCTCTCTTCTCGCGAAGGGAGGCGCGCTCTTTTTTACAGGGAAACCAGATCGCTTCCGGGGCAGGCGGAGCCCCCGCCCTACAATTTCTTCCGCTGCGCCCTCTGCGCCTCTGCGGTTAATCCACCGCTCCGCATCCCTTGTGTTGCCGACCCTGCCTCCAGCCGTTTTACTGAACGATGGAACCAACGCAGCGCGCCCGCTTTAATGCCAGCTTTACCCAGACCAAGTACGACGCACTTGTCCGCGCGGTGAACGAAAAGGAGTTTTGGCCGGCAGAATTTCGCATCTCGGAGACGCCCATCTTCCTCACCGCGGAGTTCACCGAAGAAATCACAGCCGCGGCGCGCGAGCTCCTCGCGCAGGTGCAGACGCCCGCTTTCCGGGAGCACGCGCAGGATGCGATTCCGCCGAAGCTGGTCGTCCCGAACGAGCAACCCCACCCGCTCTTTGTCTCGGTCGACTTCGCGATCTGTCGCGGAGCGGATGGTGGGCTCGCGCCCCGACTCATCGAGCTCCAAGGCTTCCCGAGCCTTTACTCTTACCAGCTCTTTTTCTGGCGTTGCCTGCAGGAAACTTTTCCCGATCTGCCCTCGGGGTGGCAGCCGTTTTTTAGCGGCCTCGACGAGACCTCCTACCTCGCGCTTCTCCGTCGCGTCATCGTCGGCGAGGCTGATCCGGAGAACGTGATCCTGCTCGAGATCGAGCCGGAACGGCAAAAGACCCGGATCGATTTTGCGGCCTAGGAGAGCGGCTTCGGCGTGCGCCCGGTTTGCCTAACGAGTATAAGAAAGCGCGGGCAGCAACTCTTCTACGAGCACAAGGGCCGCGAGATCCGGATCGACCGGATCTATAACCGCGTCATTTTCGACGAGCTCCTGCGCCGGCCCGACTTGCGACCCGGGTTCGATTTCCGCGAAGACCTTGAAGTCCAATGGGTGGGGCATCCGAACTGGTATTTCCGGATCAGCAAACATTCCCTGCCCTTCCTGCAATCCGCCTACGCTTCCCCGGCTTATTTTGCGGATGCGTTTCCAGCCGACGCCGCGCTCGACGATTACGTGCTCAAGCCGCTCTACTCTTTCGCCGGCCTCGGCGTCGAGATGGATCCGACCCGGGAAAAATTAGCGGCGCTGGAGGATCCGCACGCCTGGATTTTGCAGCAGAAGGTCAACTACGCGGACTTCATCCCGACGACCGACGGCCACCGTTCGAAGGCCGAAATCCGCATGATGTTCCTCTGGCCGGAAGAAGGCGACCCGATCCTCGTGAATAACCTCCTGCGCATGAGTCAGGGCAAAATGATGGGCGTCGATTTCAACAAAGAAAAGACCTGGGTTGGTTCGAGCATCGCGCTGCACGAAAGCTGAGAGTCGCCGCCAGGCTAGCGCACACGGGACGTGCGCTACCCGACCAGCTCGGCCTGCGTCTCCGCGAACGCTTCGACCGCCCGCTCCAGCTCTTCGCGGGAATGCGCGGCCGAAACCTGCGTGCGCACGCGCGCGGTCCCGTGCGGCACCACGGGATAGAAAAATCCGACGACGTAGACACCTTTCTCGAGCATGCGCGCGGCGAACTTTTGCGAAAGAGCAGCGTCGCCGAGCATGATCGGGACGATCGGATGCGTGCCGGGCTTGATCGTCAATCCTTTACTCGTTAGGGCGGCGCGGAAGTATTTGGTGT
>JBPCRH010000293.1:0-2592 GCA_050997075.1 Chthoniobacterales bacterium | reverse complement strand
CTCACCTGGTAGAGCATCTGCGCGAGGAGCCGCCCGAGCCCGAGGGCGAGGAGCAGACCGACCCCGAGCGCAAACCCGGTCTGGAGCGCGCCCTTTTTCATGATCAGCGCGAAGACATCCCGCTGGCCCGCGCCGAGCGCCATGCGAATGCCGATCTCACGCGTGCGTCGCGCGACGGAATAGGCTTTCACGCCGTAAACGCCGACCGCCGCGAGAAGCAGCGCGATCACGCCAAAGACGCCGAAGAGCACGGCGCCGAAGCGCACCGCCCAGAGCCCGACGTTGCTCTCGACGATGTCTGCGAACGGCACGATCCGCAGCACCGGCATCGCCGGGTCGACGTTGCGCAGGGTCTGCCGGATCGTCGGGATCATCGCCGTGACCGCCGCGCGATCGTCGCGAGTCAGGCGCACCTGGAGGATGACGCCGCCGTTGTAAGCCTGCGCGAAGGGCACGAAAAGCCGGCGCGGCACTTCCTCGCCGAGCACTTCGTGGCGATGTTTCGCGACGACGCCGACGATCGTGAGATCGTTAGGCGAGCCGTCGCTGGGCGTGGTGGTGTAACGCACGTGCTGTCCGAGCGGATCGCCCTTCGGGAAAAGCGCCTGCGCCATCACTTCGTCGATGATCGCGACTTGCGGCGTGTCCTTGTTCTCCGCTTCGGTCTGGGTGAAATCGCGTCCGCGCAAAATCTTCACCCCGATCGCGTCGAACCAGCCGGGGGTCACGGCGGTAAAGATGGCGCCTTTGCCAGCTTCGGGCGCTTTCGGATCGGTCTTTGCGACCGCGGCTTCATCCATCCGCATGATCCGGCGGCCGTTCGTGAGGTTGCCGTAGGGCAGCATGGTCGTGATGGCCGCGGCGCGGACCCCGGGCAGTTGCTGCAGGCGGTGGAGCGCAGCGAACATCGTCTGGCGCGCGCGCGCTTCGTCGGTGTTGCTGAGGGTGAAATCCATCTCCGCCGAGATCGCGCCCTCGCGATCAAATCCGGGATAAAGCGAGCTCGCTTTCATCGCCCCGCGGAAGAAAAGCCCGGCGCTGAACAGGAGCATGAGCGAGAGCGCGATCTGCGCCATCACGAGCAGATGGCGCCCGGCAAAAAAGCGGTTGAGCCGCCCGACGTGCGCCGGTTCGCCAACCTGTTGTTTGAGGTCGTTGACGAGGTCGGCTTTCGTCGCTTTCACCGCCGGCCCGAGGCTGAAGAGCAATGTCGCCACCAGACAGATGACGAAGGTCAGCGCGAGGACGGTGAGATCGGGCTGGAGATTAAGCACGAGCGAGAAATTCATCGAGCCGAAGAGCGTGCCGAACGAGCGAACGAGGAGCCCGTTGCTCCAATAGCTGATCAGCAACCCCAGCGTGCCGCCCGCGAGCGCGAGGACTAAACCTTCGCAAAGCAGTTGCCTAACGATGCGCCAGCGACTCGCCCCGAGTGCCAGCCGAAGCGCGATCTCGCGGCTGCGGTTCGCGCCGCGGGCCAGGAGCATGTTTGCGAGATTGAGGCAGGCGATGAACAACACCGCCGCCGCCATCGCGACCATGAGCGTGCCGGCGAAGCCGATCGGGCCGTCGTCTTCCGGTTGGGTGCTGATGCTGAAGCGCGACGGCTTCGTGATCTGGAGCGCACGCGCGCCGTCGGAGTCCGCCGGCTGGACCGCGGTCAGGCGCTGGGAAAGCGCAGGCAGGCGCCCCTTCGCGGCCTCCATCGTGAGGCCGGGCTTCAGCCGCGCGATCAGGTTGAGTGTGTAGTTTTTCGGCGCGGTCAGATCCATCGCGCCGGTGCGATCGCTGAAGGCCGAGCCGAGATGCGAATAAACCCCGAGCGGCAGCCAGAGATCGGGCGCGAGGAGTGCGCTCACGCCCGAGAAATCCTTCGGCGCGACGCCGATCAAGGTATAGGTCTGCCCGTTAATGATGAGCGGTTTTCCGATCAGGTCGGCCCGGCCGCCGATCCGTTTCCAGAACGCGTAGCTCGCGACCGCGACCGGCACGTTCGCATTCGGGCGCGCCTCGGCGGCGTTGTAGAAACGGCCGTAGAGCGGCTTCACCCCTTCGAGAGTGAAGAAGTTGTCGGAAGTGACGAAAACGAAACTGCGCCGCGTCGCTCCGTCGCGCCCGATTCCGGCGAGCGCGAATTGCTCCGCCGCGACCTCGCTAAAGACATCCGTCGCTTCCCGCAGAGTGGCGAATTCGTTATAAGAAAACTGGCGGTAATCATGCGAAGCGTTCTGCCGCGCGGTGAAAACATTGACTACCTCCTCGGGCCGCACCGGCACGATCGGGCGGAGGATGACGGTGTTGACGAGCGCGAAAATGGCGGAGTTCACTCCGATCGCGACCGCGAGAGTGAGGATGGCGATGATGGCGAACCCCGGCGACTTGCGGAGCTGACGAAGAGCGAAGCGAAAATCGTGTAACATCGACTATGAGATGCGGCCGACGCTGGATTTGGATTCAGGGGCCTTTCAATTAGTTCGTCATCCCGAGCGCAGCGCAAGCGCAGCCGAGGGATCCCGTTGATCTTCTGGACGCGTCATCAAGAGAGGTCCGTGGAGCAGTGCTCCACGGAAGCTCCACGGGATCCCTCGGCTG
>JBPCRH010000072.1:0-3244 GCA_050997075.1 Chthoniobacterales bacterium | reverse complement strand
GCCTGGTCGCGGTCGCCGCCGGCGCCGAAGACGCAAATGAGCCTGCGCGGGGAGGGCTCGCGAAGGGTCTTGAGGACGTTGAGGAGGGCGTCGTCGGTGTGCGCGTAATCGACGAAAATCTGGAACTGTCGTTTCGCGGGCACGGCTTCGAGCCGGCCGGGCACCTGCGGGGCCTTGCCCAGGCTGAGGACGGCGTCGCGCAAATTTACGCCTAACGAACTCGCGGCGGCGAGGGCGGCGAGGGCGTTGAGGACGTTGAAGCGACCGATCAAGGGAATGCGGACGAGGTAGCTGCGCCCGCGGGCGTCGAGCTGGAAGGAGGTCCCGCCGAATTCCGTGCGGTAATTTGAAGCCCTAAAATCGGCGCGTTGCCCGAGGCCGTAGGTCACGACCGGCACGCTCTCGCCGAGCCGCTGGATGAGCTGCTCGCCGTAACGGTCGTCGAGGTTAATGACCGCGACGGCGTCCTGCTTGTTCTCCTGCTGCGCGAGGCCGGTGAAAAGTTTCGTCTTCGCCTCGAAGTAGTCCTCCATCGTGCGATGAAAATCGAGGTGGTCCTGGGTGAGGTTGGTGAAGAGAGCGACGTTCCACTCGAGGCCGCGGATGCGTTCCTGCGTGATCGCGTGCGAGGAGACTTCCATGATCGCGGCTTTGCAGCCGGCGCCGACCATCTGCGCGAGCAGTTCCTGGAGGTCAGCCGACTCCGGGGTGGTGCGGGTCGCGGGTAAAATGCGTTCGCCGATCTGGTAGCGAACGGTGCCGATGAGACCGCTGCGCAAGCCCGCGCTTTCGCAGATGTGCTTGAGCAAAAAGGTCGTTGTCGTCTTGCCGTTGGTCCCGGTGACGCCGGCCATTTTCAGGCGGAGCGCGGGCTTGCGGTGAAAGACAAATGCGAGATCGGCGAGGGCGCGCCGGCTGTCGTCGACGACGAGCGTGGTCGCGCGGGAATGCGCCTCGGGTTGCTCCACGACAAGCGCGGTCGCGCCGCGCTCGATCGCCTGCTCGGTGAACTTGTGGCCGTCCACTTTGGCCCCGCGCACGGCGACGTAGAGGCCATTTTTTTGCACCCGGCGCGAGTCGTAGTAGATGCCTTCAATCTCCCGCTCCAGAGGTCCATCGACCTCTCGGAGCGGAAGAGCAGCGGCCAGAGTCTTGAGCTGCATGAGGTGGCGTGAGGCGGGTCGCGGCGGTTCAGCGATCGGCATTGGTTAGGGCGACTCGGTCTGCGGCGTCCGGCTTCTCGATTTTCTCCTGCGGCTCAAGATTGAGATAACGCGCGGCCTGCGCGGCGATCCGCGCGAAGATCGGGCCGGCGACTTTGCCGCCGTAGTTTTCCTCGGCGGTTTTGGTGTGGGCTTCGTCGAGCACGACGAGCCCGACGAAAGCGGGATGCTCCGAAGGCAGGAAACCACTGAAGGAAACGATCTCTTTGCCTTTGAGGTAGCCGGGGTGTTCCGGATCGACTTTCTGCGCGGTACCGGTTTTGCCGGAGATGGTAAAGCCGGGAACGGTCGCTTCCTTGGCGGTGCCGCGATCGCTCACGACACCGCGAAGAGCGAGCGCCATTTTCGCGGCGGCGTCTTCCGAGATGACCCGACGCAGGACGATCGGCTTGAGTTCACTTTTCACGACGCCGTTTTCGTCGACGATCGATTTCACGATGCGCGGTGCGACCAGCTTGCCGCCGTTCGCGATCGCACACATGGCCAGGGCCATCTGCAGCGGAGTGACCCCGACTTCGTGGCCCATGGGAATGCGGCTGATGGAAATCTTGCTCCAGGTGCGCGGCGGATGAATCAGGCCGGCGATCTCACCCGGGAGCTCGATGCCGGTCGTTTGCCCGAAGCCGAAGCGGCGGATGTATTCGAAAAACTTCTCGTCGCCGAGCATGAGCGCGATCTTCGCGGCGCCGATGTTGCTCGATTTCACGAGCACATCCTGGACGGGGATGAGGCCGTAATATTTGTGGTCGTGCAGGTAACTGCCGCCGAAACGCCACGGACCGTTTTCGCAGAAGATGGGCGTCTCGAGCGTGACCAGTTTCTCGTTCAAGGCCGCGCCGACAGTGACGATCTTGAAGGTCGAGCCCGGCTCCATCATGTCGATGATGGCGCGGTTTTTCATCTGCTCGTCCTTCGCCTTGTTCCGCTTGTTCAGGTCGTAATTTGGGCGGCTCGCCATCGCCAGGATCTCGCCGGTTTCCGGGCGCATGAGGATAGCGGTGGCTTTTTTTGGCGTGTATTTTTCCCTCGCCGCGTCGAGTTCGTTCTCGACGATGTTTTGCAGGTTCAGGTCGATCGTGAGGTGAACGTTGTAGCCATTGTGCGGCGGGCGTTCCGTCCCGCGGTAGAGCGGAATTTCGTTGCCGGCCGGGTCGCGCTCGGTCTCGCGAAAGCCATCCTCGCCCCGGAGATAGCGATTCATCGTCGCCTCCACGCCCTGGATGCCTTTGTGCTCGTAATCGGAAAATCCGATCACGTGACAGAGCAGAGAGTCGTTCGGGTAACGCCGGATGAAATCGCGTTTGAACCTGATCCCGGCCAGCTTTTTAGTGCGCAGCTCTTTTTGCAAAGCAACCGCGGAGGCTTCCGGGAAATCGTTCCGCAACACGACGTATTTGCCGCCGCGATTTAGTTTCTCGGCGATTTTCTCCGGCGGCATCTCGAGCGCCGCCGCGAGGACGGGGATGAGCGCGGCGGGGTCCTTGATGTGGCTCGGATCGGCCTCGACGGTCTCGACCGGATCGTTCAACGCGAGCACGGCGTCGTTCCGGTCGTAGATCAACCCGCGCTCGGCGTAGATGACGTCGCGCTTGCTATTTTGTTTCCCGGCGAGGTCGACGTAGGCGTCGTGCCGGACGACCTGGAGATAGACCAGGCGATAGGAAAAAATACTGAAGAGCGCAGTGAAACCGAGGCAGACGAGCGCGCAACGGGTGCGGCCGTTCCACTTCATCGGTCGCCTCGCTCGTTGGCCACTGGCTGGAGTCGGTCATCCGTGAGCGGGCGTGCGTGCGGGCCGAGTTTCACGATGTGGTCGTCCGTAATCGGATGCATTTTCAGATACCCTTCCTGCAAACGCCGCTGGAGCGCGGTATGCGAAGTGAGGGCGGCGATCTGCACGTTTGCGTCCTCGATTTGGGTCGCGACCGCGGAGATTTCGGCTTCGAGCTTCGTCTTGTCCGAGCCCAGCTTGTGCAGTTGCACGGAGAGATAGACGTAGCTCAGCCCGGTCGCGCCGAGGA
>JBPCRH010000206.1:0-3929 GCA_050997075.1 Chthoniobacterales bacterium | reverse complement strand
CCTCCGTCGCGCGCAGGATGCGCATGGCACTGGAGAACTGGGTGTCATTGCTCCGCTGGAAGAGCGTCTGTTGGTGCCCCTCACGCGCAAAGGACTTGATCACGCGAATCCCAGCGAAGGTCTCCTGCATGGTCACGACCATCTGGGCGAGACCGTATTGCTCGTTCACGACCGCCTTCCGCGCTTTCTTTCCATACATTGCGAGCGGGATGAGACAGCTCGGGAAGAGGACGAGAGTCACGATTGTGAACTTCCAATCCATGTAGAGAAGTACGCCGACTCCGCCGACGATCGCGACCGGCTGCTTGAAAAGGTCGCTGCTGATGCTGGAAAGGGCGGCCTGCATCATCCGGGTGTCGTTCGTGATCCGCGACATGAGGAAGCCGGACTGCGCCTTGTTAAAGAATTCCATCGAGTGGTTCACCATCTTCCCGAAGAGTTCGGTGCGGATGTCGGTGAGGACCTTGTTGCTCACCCAGGCGACGTAATAGGTGTTCGCGTAGGAGCAGAGGCTGCGCAGGGTCATCACCGCCGGAATGGCGAGACAGAAAAGGACGAGGGAATTGATCTTCGGCCCGTGGGCCATGAGCTCGGGATGAGAAGCCAGCGCGGTCGGAGCGATCGCGTGGCCGCCGAAAGCGACGTTCGTCACTTTCGCCATAACGAGCGGGAGGCAGGAAGTGATCGCGCCGTAGAGGAACCCAAAAGCCAGGCCCATAATGAACCGGAACTTATAGGGCATGGCATAGCTGTAGAGTCGTTTATAGGGCCGCCATCCGATGCGGATGGTGGTCCAAAAAGACTGCTTCGTCTTCCGTGGTGTCTCGTCGCTCATGGCACTAAAGCTGCCGGCGCCGACAGCAGCGACTGCATAGCATTGATCACTTGTGCCGTCGAGATTTCCTTCATCGTCGCGGGCGTCTGGCGCGGGGCGAAATCGCGGAGCGGTTCCGGGCCCGAACCCTGCAAGATAACGGCCGCGGTCGCACGCGGGCGCCAATGGAAAGGATTTGTCGGGCCGAAAAGAACGACCTGCGGCGTGCCGAGCGCTGCCGCGAGATGCATCGGCGCGGAATCGATCGTCACGAGCAACCGCGCGCGCTCGATCAGCGCCGCAAGGGTGAGAAGATCGATCTGGCCGGAAAGATCGACGATTGGGTGCGGCAGTTGGGCCTTGATCTGGCGGATGTGCATCTGCTCCATCGCGGACGTGCCGCCGGTGAGAGCGAAGCGCGCTTTTGGAAACGCCGCCACGATTTCCGCCCAGCGCTCCGCGATCCAAAATTTCTCGGCCCGCGCCGACCCGGGATGAAGGACGACAAAGTCCCCGTCGAGCCCCTGCGCGAAGCGGACCTGGGCTGCGAGGGCGCGGGCCTCGGCCGGGAGCGCGAGTTGGAGACGCGGCGAGGCGTCATGCACTCCGAGGGGCGCAAGGAGCGTGAGGTGATGATCGATCGTGTGCGCCGTGCGCACCTGCGAAGGGATGAACTGATTGTAACTGAGTGAACGAATCGGCTCGCGCCGGACGGTATCGTAAGTGATGCGGCACGTCGCGCCCGAGAGCAGGGTGAGAAAGGCCGAACGATCGGTCCGCGAAAAGTCGAGGCAATAGTCGTATTTCGCCCGCCCGATCGCGAGCCAGGACGAGAAATCGGACGCCCGCCCGCGCGCCACATAAGTGCGATCGACGTCCGGGATCGCCGGGAGCATTTCGCGCGAACCATGCGCGACGACGAGAGAGATTTTCGCCTGCGGAAAAAAGTCCCGCACGGCGGCGATCGCCGGCACGGTCAGGATCAGGTCGCCGATCCGCTTGAGCTGGATGAGGAGGACGTTCAACCGGCCGGGGGAACCATCTGCAGCGCGATCGCGTAGGCGTCGAGCAGACGCGCGCGAAAATGGTCCCAGGTAAAATTTTCCACCACCCGCTCCCGCGCGGCGAGGCTCATCCGGTCGACGATTTCCGGATGATCGTAAAGATGTTGAATCGCCGCGGCAAGCGCGCCGACATCGTTCGGCGGAACGATGATGCCCTGCACGCCGTCCTCAACGACATCGCCGGCCTCGCGCGTCGTGATCTGGGGGAGACCGCAGGCGGCGGCTTCGTAGGTGACCTTGGCGCTGCCTTCGCACTGCGAGGGGAAGATGTGAATGGTCGATTGCCGCAGGTAAACCTCCGGTTCTTTCGCGAACCCGATCGCCTTCACATTCGGGCGCGCATATTTCTCGAGGAACGGCTTCATCTCGTCGTGGATCGAGCCGACGAGCCAGAGCTCCGCGTCTTTCAAATCGAGCCGTGCCCAGGCCTCGAGAAGGTGATGAGCGCCTTTACGCTCGATCAACGCCCCGGAAAAAATCGCCCGAAAATGCGGCGGCCGCTCGCCCGGCGTGAAGCGCTCGACGTCGACCCCGCGCGGGAGGTAAAACAACTTCTCCTCTGGGAATCCCTGCACCCGGAAAGTCTCCGCGGCCCGTTCCGAGAGCACTAAAATCAGGGTCGCGAGATCGTATTCCTCAATGAACCGGTCGCGCTGCAGGAGAAGGTTTTCCTTCCAGCGTTTGCGCAGCGGGAGGTCGGGGCGGTTTTGCACGAGCTGCTGCGGGCGCTTGATCTTCCCGCGGTCGCGATGCCACGTCGGGATTTCGAGCACGGACGGGAGGCGAATTTTGTGCGCGGTCCGGAGCGAGAGCAGGCAATCGCCCGACCAGGAATGAAAAAGATCATAGTGCCCGCTCGCGAGGTGCCGCGAGGTCACCCAATCGAGATATTTTTTCTTCGCGCCGTAGTAGTAGGGACTCTCGAGAAAGGAAAGAAGCCGGACTGGATGCCAGCGGAGCGATTCGATCTGCGCCGCTGGGATTTCGGTTTGCCGATTATCGTAGGCGACCGCTTTGCCGAGGAATCCGCCGCGGCTCGAGGCGCGTAGGGTTTCAAAGGCATCGGTATCCAAACCCGAGCCGCCGATGCGCGCGAAGATCGAGTATAAAAGATGCTTCGGCAGAGTGCGCCCGGCGCTTTCGCTCGACGCGGGTCGGGGCGGGGCGTTAAGTGTTTCACCCACCATGGGTCCCAATATTCTTGGTAATGCTGGCAAGTAAAGATCAAAGGCCCTGTCCCCCATGCCGGTGAGCGGTTCCCGTCACACCATTGGTTTAGTGCGCCGCGGGCATTCCTTTAGCGGCGGCGCCGAAGCCTATCTGAAGCGGCTCGCCCGCGGTCTCCAGCGCACCGGCCACGAGACCCGGCTCTTTACCGACGCGAGCTGGCCGGCGTCGGAGTGGCCCTACGGACCGATCGCCCGCCTGCGCGGTGAGACCGGGCGGCGCTTTGCCGATGAGCTGGAAAAGGCGAAGCCGTCCGAGCATTGCGACCAGCTCCTCAGTCTCGAGCGCGTCTGGCGCTGCGATGTTTACCGAGCGGGCGATGGCATTCACCGCGTCTGGCTGGAACGGCGCGCCGCCGCCGCCTCCATCGCGAAGCGTTTCATCCGCTCGTTCGGCCGGAGTCATCGCGAGACCCTCGACTTGGAGGAGTCCCTCTTCCGCGGCGGAGCCGGCTGGGTGATCACCAATTCCGAACTCGTGAAAGCAGAAGCACAAAAAGTTTACGGCTACCCCGCGGCGCAGATCGACGTCGTTCCGAACGGCGTGCCGCTCGCGGACTTTCGCGGCACCGCCGAGCTCCGCGCGACGCGCCGGGAGCAACTCGGGCTCGGCCCGGAGGAGGTCGCGGTGCTTTTTGTCGGCTCGGGCTTTGAGCGCAAAGGTCTCCGCTATGCCCGGGAAGCGGTCGAGTCGTTAGGCGGAAACTTCCGCCTCCTCGTCGCCGGGCGCGGCTGGCGCCGCCCGCGCGGGAGCCGCTTCGTCCGCATGCTCGGCTCCGTCCGCGAACTCCGCGCGCTCTACGCGGCCGCGGGTATTTTTCTCCT
>JBPCRH010000391.1:0-6696 GCA_050997075.1 Chthoniobacterales bacterium | reverse complement strand
GAGGCGCCGATATCGAGCGCGAGCTTGTCCGTGGCATCGATCGCGAAGTGCGTGAGGGCGCCCGCGAGCTTTTCGCCGCCCCGGCCGACATAGCGATTTCGGCTCGCCACCGCGAGCGCATTAGACTCGTGGACAGAATCCGAGGCCTTGACGGCGGTGCGGCCGTCGATTTGGACCTCACCGGCCATGATCGCAACCTGAGCCTGCTGTCGGGTTGGGAAAAAGCCGCGCTCGACGAGCGCCAAATCCAGTCTCAGGCCCTTAGGCATCGTGATTTATTTTCGAAGTAAGAACTTCGTCAACTGCCAGTCGAAGAGCATTTACTGCCGAATCAATCTGATCTTTGGTGATGCACAATGGCGGCATGAGAACTACGACTTCTCGAATTGGCCGGGTGAGCAGTCCATGCGTGCGCGCGGCGGCACAAACCGCTCTCGCCAAGTCCGCCGTTGGAAAGTCGAAGGCGCCTATCATGCCGATAGAGCGGGTGTTAGCCGCAGACTTTATCGTGGAAAGTCCGTCACGAAGCTGGGCGATCTTGGGCTTTAAGCTTTCCAAGGTCTTTTCGGAGCGGAAGACTGCCAAACTCGCCAACGCGGCGGCGCAGCCAAGCGAATTTCCCGTATAGCTATGACCGTAAAAAAGCGGAGGCCCTGCGGAGAATGGCTCGTAGATTTCATGCGAAATCAACGTAAGAGCCAAAGCTAAATATCCTCCGGTTAACGCTTTCGCGAAAACGTAGATATCGGGGTCAACTCCCTCGTGCTCACACGCGAACATCTTCCCGGTCCGCCCGAAGCCGGTCATGACTTCGTCGGCGATCAAGAGCGCCCCATTCTCGTCGCACCAGCCCCGCAGGTCTCTCAACGTCCCAGCGGGCCAAATTTTCATCCCAGCAGCGCCCTGAATCAGCGGTTCGATGGCGACTCCGGCGATCTCCTCATGATTCTCGAGGGATTTTAGTTCCTCAACGCTCGCCACCGTGCGCACAGGCGCCTGCCAGCCACTCAGACCGCCACCAAAGAGCGCCGCGGCCCCCAGGCTTGCCGCACCCGCGGTATCGCCGTGGTAGCCATTGCGAAAGGCCACAAACGTTTTCCGCGCCGTGTTTCCTTTGAGCTGCCAGTATTGGCTGACAATCCGCAGCGCCACCTCGATGCCGGTCGAGCCATCGTCGGAAAAGAAGGCGCGCCCGAATTTTTCCGGCGGAAAAAGCTGCACGATCTCCCGTGCGAGTTCGATCGCCGGCGGGTTTGTCGTCCCGAGAAACGACGTGTGCGCCACGCGCTCGAGTTGCGCGCAGATGGGGGAGTTGATCTTCGGGTGGTTGTGCCCGTGGATGTTCGTCCAGATCGAAGAATTGCCGTCGATGTATTCGCATCGGCGGCTGTCGCGGACGATCGCCCCGTCGCCCTCCAAGAGCAAGATCGGCTCGTGCTCCGGGGCGCACCATTCGCCCATCGCGGTGAAGGGATGCCAGACGTAGCGCTTGTCGGCGGCGACGAGCTGCGCTGTGTCCCAGCTACTCCTCATCGGCGCGGGTTTGGTCCTTGAGCATCTTCTCGACCGCCGCAAAGTCCTCCGCCGAGGCGCGTCGGCGCTGGTATTTGCGGAAGATGACGTCGACCAGCTCGCGCAGGTCCTCGGTCGGCGGGCGATCGTGGTAGGTCCACTGTGCGGCGTCGTGATACTTCGACTGGAACTTCCAGTTCCCGCCAAATTTGGTCACGCGCACTTCGCGTTTGCGTCCGTCCTCGTCGCGCGAGGTCCATATATGTTGACTGCGCATGGCGTCGGCTCCTTACATTAGCACCCTTGAAAGACGCGGCCAGACTCCTGCTCTATCTCGCGGGCGTGCTGCTCCTCGGCGCCCTGCTCGCGCCGCCGTTGTTTTGGGGTGGGCAGGTTCTCGTGGCGCATCGGGTCTTGCCGATGTTGGCGCGCTTTGATTTCGAAAGCTACTTCGATCGCGCAGTTTTAGTGACCGCGCTGGTTCTGCTCTGGCCGCTTTTCCGCGCGCTCCAGGTGCGGAGCTGGTGCGATCTGGGGCTGGCGAAAAACCCGCGGCGCGCGGCCGATCTCGCGGCGGGGTTTGTGATCGCGGCGGGTCCCCTGCTCTGTTGCGGCGCGGTCTTAGTGCTCCTGCCGTATTACACTCTGCGGCATCCCTTTCTCTGGGGAAAAATGCCCGCTGTTTTCGGTGCGGTGCTGGTCGTCCCGTTCCTCGAGGAGCTGCTCTTCCGCGGTTTCATTCTCGGCGTGCTCCTGCGCAGTTGCTCGCGCACCGGCGCGCTCCTGCTGACCTCGGCGCTTTTCTCGATCGTGCATTTCCTGAAATCCCCGGAAAGCTCCTTGCCTAACGAATCCATCAACTGGCTCTCCGGTTTCGTCGCGCTCGGACACTCCTTCTGGCAATTCGGCAATCCCCTGCTCTTCCTCGGCGGGTTTTTCACCCTCTTCGCCGTCGGCTGCATCCTCGCTGACGCCCGACTGCTCACACGCTCGCTCTGGCTCCCGATCGGACTTCACGCCGGTTGGATTCTCGCCAATGGCCTCTTCAGCAAAGCCGCTCATCGTGAAATGTTCGCGCTCCCCTGGATCGGGAAAGACTTGCTCGTCGGCATCGTGCCTCTTAGCATCGCGCTCCTCAGCTGGGGCTTGATGCGCGGCTGGGTGAATCATGGCCATGCTCGCTCTGAGTCGACCGTTCCGCGGACTGGTTAGTCTTCTCTACCCCGCGTCCTGCGAGGTCTGCGCCGCACCGGTGGAGCACGATGAATATCTCTGCGTGAAGTGTCTCGCGGCCGCCCCGCGCCTGAAGCCGCCTTTTTGCGAAAGTTGCTCGCAGCCTTTCGCGGGCGCGATCACGGAAGCCTTCACCTGTGCGAACTGCCATGATCGCGTCCTGCATTTTGATGCTGCCGTTTCGGCCTATCGCAGCCGCGGCGTCGTCCGCGAAGTGATGCACGGGTTCAAATACGGCAAGCGCCTTTACCTGCGCCACCCGCTGGCGGCCTGGCTCGGCGATGCGCTCGAGGATCCACGGCTGCGCGACCGGCCTTTCGATTGCATCGTGCCGGTCCCGCTCCATCCCGCCCGGGAGCGCGAGCGCGGTTTCAATCAGGCTGAGATCCTCGCCGGTTTGCTCGCACGACAGGCCGGTCTGCCGGTGCGGCCGCTCCTTCAGCGTATTCGTTACACCACGACGCAGACGCAGTTCGACCGCGCCCAGCGGATCGAAAATCTCGCCGGCGCCTTCCGTTTACGCCGCGGCGCCGACGTGCAAGATTGCCGGGTGCTCCTGGTGGACGACGTGCTTACGACTGGCTCGACTTTGAGCGAATGTGCGGGCGTGCTCAAGCGCGCCGGGGCCGTTACCATCCATGCCGCCACGGTCGCGCGCGGCTGATTTTTCTCATGGCCATCTTCAAAAAACCTTCTCTCAAAACGCAGAGCAAAAAGAAGCGCGAAATGCCCCAGGGCCTCTGGCAGAAATGTCCTGGCTGCGGCGAAGTCGTGCACGAAATCGAGCTCGCGGAGAACGATCGGGTCTGTCCGCGCTGCGATTATCACTTCACCCAGTCGGCCCGCGAACGGATCGCGCTCCTTTGTGACGCCGACAGTTTCGTCGAGCTCGATCGGGGACTCAGCTCGATCGACACGCTCAAGTTCCAGGGCATGGCGAGCTACAAGGATCGCCTGCGCAAATATCAGGACAGCACCGGCCTGGTCGACGCCGTCCTTAGTGGGCACGCCCTGATCGAGGGCTACAAAGTCGCGATCGCGGTGATGGATTTCAGTTTCCTCGCCGCCACCATGGGTTCGGTCGTGGGCGAACGCATTACGCGCGTGATCGAGTACGGCACGAGCCACAAATGCGGGGTCATCATCGTCTCCGCCTCCGGCGGCGCGCGCATGTATGAAGGCATGCTCAGCCTCATGCAAATGGCGAAAACCAGCGGCGCCCTCGCCCTCCATGCCTGTGAGAACCTCCCTTTCATTTCCGTCCTGACCAATCCCACGACCGCCGGGGTGATGGCCAGCTTTGCCTCGTTAGGCGACGTCATCCTCGCGGAGCCGAAGGCAATGGTCGGCTTCGCCGGGCCGCGGGTGATCAAAGAAACGACGCACGCCGATCTGCCGGAACGTTTCCAAACCGCGGAGTTCCTCGAGGAACACGGTTTGATCGACCTCATCGTTCATCGCAAAGCGCTCCGGGGCCAGCTCGCGCAGTTGCTCGCTTACTTCTCGGGTGGTCGCTAGAGCCGCGCGACGCTCTTGAACTACCGCGCCGCCCTTGCCTGGCTCTATGGTACCCAGCGCTTTGGAATCAAGCTCGGTCTGGAATCGAGCCATCGAATCTTTGATTCGTTAGGCGTCGCCGCGCCGCCGGGGAAAGTAATCCATGTCGCCGGAACGAACGGCAAAGGCTCCGTCTGCGCCCTGCTCGAAGCGATCGGGCGCGCAGCGGGTTACCGCACCGGGCTCTTCACTTCGCCGCACCTCGTCACCTTCCGTGAGCGCATCCAGGTTAATGGCGAGATGATCTCCGCGGAAGCGGTCGCGCGCGGCCTAACGAACATAAGAGACCTCGTCGCTACCTGGGATCCGCATCCCACGTTCTTCGAGATCGCGACCGCGCTCGCTCTCCTGCACTTCCGCGAGGCCCCCCTCGATCTGGTCATCCTGGAAACGGGCATGGGCGGCCGCCTTGATTCGACCAATGCGATCCAATCAACCGTCAGCGTCCTCACGCCGATCGATTACGACCATCAGAATTGGCTCGGTCACACGCTCGTCGAGATCGCCGGGGAGAAGGCCGGGATCATCAAGCCCGGGATTCCTGTGGTCTCGGCCGCACAACCCGCGGAGGCCGCCGCAGTCCTTCGCGCGCAGGCCGCGGAGCTGGGATCATCACTGCGCTTTGTCGATTTGCCCCTGACGCGGTTTTCCATCGCCTTGCTCGGCGAGCATCAGAAAGAAAATGCCGCTCTGGCCGTCGCCGCTTTCCACGCCGCTCAGGTTTTCGTCCCGGAAGATGCTCTCGAGGAAGGGCTCGCGACCGTGCGCTGGCCCGCGCGCTTTCAACGCTGGGATGAACGGACGGTTATCGACGGCGCTCACAACCCCGCGGGAGCGCGCTCTCTTCTTCGCGCCTGGCAGGACCACTTCGGCGAACGAAAAGCGACCCTCATCCTCGCCGCCCTGGCCGACAAAGATGTGGCCGGGTTCGTCGCCGCGCTCGCACCCATCGTTAGCCGCGTCTTGCTCCCGCATATTCAGAGCGAGCGCGCCATTCCTCCGGAGGAACTTGGCCTAACGATCAAAGGAAAGCTTCCCGGAATCCCGAGCGAGACCTTTGCCTCGTTCGCGGCCGCGTGGCAGGGAGCGCAGCGGGGCGACGACCTTATCCTCATCACGGGTTCGCTCCATTTCGCCGGCGAAGCACTTGCCAGCCTGAAGGGCGAACCGACCGCGTTTGAAGAGTGTCTCCAGTAGTAGCCGCATGGCTCCGCCGGGAAAGCCGAGAATGTCGGGCGACAGAAGACAGTTAAAGGCGCGAGCGTTGCGGAGCCGCTCTCACTCCTGACGCACGCCGGGGCGGCTTAGATTATAACCCGCAGGCCGGCTAACTTTCGCACGAGCGCTGCCTGGTCGACGGCGTAGTAAGCTTCCCATTGCGCGCGCTCCGCGGGCGTGAGTGCCTGATACTTTTGCGCCTTGCTGTTGAAGCGGTGATAGACGCTTTGCAGTGTCTTGGCGACCGCGGGTGACTTCAAAACCGTGCCGACCCCGGGAATCTTGGAGACTCCTTCGTAGGCGCGCTGGGCCCCGGATTGGAGGAGTGGAAAGCGCGGCGCGCGGGCAGCGTTTTTTCCTGACTCTATCTGGGGCGTGAAATCGGGTGCGACTCCTAGAAATTCATAGACCTGCTCGCGCACCTGATCCGGTGCGCGGCGGATCGCGTCGAACTGAACGACGAGGATGTTCTCGGCCGGGAAACGATCGAGCCAGGGCTGGAAATGTTGCGCGAAACAGCCGAGGTCGCGCAAGAAAGGGTTCTCCATCATCTCCTCAAACGTCGCGGGCAACGTGGCGACGACCGCGTTGCGGTTATACCAATACCAGGAGTAGATCATCTCCACCGGCAACCGCAGGCAGAGCAGCAGTTTTATGTCGGGGCGATAGGCCGTGATCCGCGCGGCGGCCTCCTCGGAGTAGAGATAGGCCGGGCAGAACTCCCCGCGCGAAGTGATCGCGCCGGTCGGGGCGGGAAATTGCTCGTGATACCAGCTCTCCCCTCGCGCAAAGCAATGCAGTTCCTTGCCGGCCAGACGCCGCAGGATCGTGTCGGCGAAGTAGTAAACCTCCTTGTCCGGCGCGAAGCCGATCTGCGGATGAGCCGCGAGTTGCGCAGAAAGCCAGGTGGTCCCGCACTTCGGCGCGCCGATTCCAATAAAGTCGATTTGCGACATGGAGGACATGATGGGCGCGATTCCCGGGGAAGTATAGCCCGAGGCGAAGGACCGGGGAGCCCGCAAGAACCCCGAGGAATGCATTGACATTCGCCGCGCCGGTCAGACGATCCCTCTTATGAGTGAACCCACACCGCAGCCCGATCCAAAAGACAAAGGTCAGCACCAGCCCGAGCACAACGCGCAAAAGAAAGAAAAGCCCCTGGCTACTCCCGTCGGC
>JBPCRH010000326.1:0-4979 GCA_050997075.1 Chthoniobacterales bacterium | reverse complement strand
CCCCCGCAGGTCGGGAACTGATGCCGGTGATCGTGAGCCTGGCGAAATGGGGCATGAAATGGGCCCGTGGTCAGATGTCCGATGACGAACTCGATGTCGATTTGCTAATGTTCGGTCTCACCCGGCGCATCGACACCAGCGAACTGCCCGGCGGCCGCCACGTCATCCAGTTTATCTTTACCCATCTGACGCACTTCCAGAATTGGTGGATCGTGCTCGAGCCGGATGGCGGGCGCGAACTCTGCCTGCAAAATCCGGGCGGCCCGGTCGACGTCCAAATCCGCACCGAATTGCGCACGATGACGAAGATTTGGGCCGGCGACTGTGACCTGCGCGTGGCTCGCAGGGCCGGCCGGCTACACGCCACCGGTACTCCCGCCCTCATTCGCACGATGTCCGCCTGGCTGCGCATCGGCCTCTTCGCCAATGTCCGCCCTCACTCCGAGACGCCGAAAGCCTCTCGGCGGGCCGTCCTGCGAGCGAACGAGCAAGCTAGAAGCTCGCGCCACGGAAATAATGCGTGCACTGCGCATAGCTTCTCCGCAGGATGCCGCGCATGAACTTCAATAAGAACATCGGCATGATCCTGCTCGCGGTTTACCTCATCATGGTCGGCATCGTCGGGCTGACCGGCATGCCGTTCGGCATCGTGCCGGCGATCGTCGCACTCGTTGCAGGCATCTTCATCCTGATCGGGCGCTGAAGCTCTCGTTAGGCGATCGTTAGGCCGCCTCCGGTTTCCAATTGCGATGCGCCACCGGCGCGCCGATTTGCAGGGTGGTTTTGCTGGGGGCGTGGCGGTCGAGCTGCTCCGCCAGCCACTGGAACCCATTCCCAGCTCTTTTGCGTGCCGGTGCGGACGCGCTCCCTTCGACGAACGGTTGAAATCGGCGCCAGCCGACCCGCGCCATCCCGCCGACGAGGTCGTCGGCGACGGTGAGCGGCACGATCCGCGCGAAGACGGAGTAACCGATGCCTTCCATGATCGTGGCGATTTTTAGCGCCGCCTCGAGGACTCGCGGGTCGGCTTCGATCCGCGCGGTGGGGCTCCCTTCCGGGATGCTGGCCACGATCATGGAGGAACTCATCCACTCCGGGGTCATGAGCGCCTGGACCGCGCTGAAGGCGGCCCGCTCTTCGCGGTCGCGGCGGGCGCGCCGCATCTCGTTTAACCCGAAGACGACGCCGGTGAGGACGGTGAGCGCGGCGATGGAAAACGGATGATTGAGTCGGGAACCGGCGCGTTTAACATGCGCCATGTCCGTCGCGCCTGATCCGAAAGTCACTCCCGAAGTCGTCGCCAAACATGGTCTGACGACGGAAGAATTCGCCCGCGTCCAGCGCATCCTCGGGCGCGACCCGAACTTCACCGAGCTGGGGATTTTCTCGGTCATGTGGAGCGAGCATTGCTCGTATAAAAACTCGCGGCGCGAGCTGAAGAAGTTCCCGACGACGGGCCCGAACATCCTTGTGAAAGCCGGCGAAGAAAACGCCGGCGTGGTCGATATCGGCGACGGCTGGGCGGTTTGTTTCAAGATCGAATCGCATAATCACCCGAGCGCGATCGAGCCGTTCCAAGGCGCGGCTACGGGCGTGGGTGGAATCATTCGCGACATTTTCACGATGGGCGCGCGCCCGGAGTTTTCGCTGAACTCTTTACGCTTCGGGCCAAGCACTCCCGTGGGGCAAGTTTGTAACTTGCCAGGGGAAGCGGAGGGGGAACGCAAGTTTCAAACTTGCGCCACGCAGTTAGCCACGAATCGCCGGCTTTTTCAGGGCGTGGTCGCGGGTATCGCGCACTACGGCAACTGCATCGGCGTGCCCACGATCGGCGGCGAGATTTACTTCGACGAAAGCTTCGAGGGCAATCCGCTCGTGAACGTTTTCTGTCTCGGCTCGCTCCGGCACGAACAGCTCGCGCGCGGCGCGGCCAGCGGCGTGGGCAATCCGGTATTCTATGTCGGCGCGGAGACGGGGCGGGACGGCTTGGCGGGCGCGGCGTTCGCCTCGCGCGAGCTGACGGAAGAATCGCGCGAAGATCGCCCCGCGGTCCAGGTGGGCGATCCGTTTAAAGAGAAGCTCCTGCTCGAAGCCTGTCTCGAGCTGCTTGCGACCGATGCCGTCGCCGGCATCCAGGACATGGGCGCGGCGGGGCTCACCTGCTCGACCTGCGAGATCGCGAGCCGCGGCGGAACCGGCGTGGAAATCGACCTCGCGAAAGTGCCGAAACGCGAGACCGGCATGACGCCCTACGAGATCCTGCTCAGCGAATCGCAGGAGCGGATGTTGATCATCGCTCACAAGGGCAAGGAAGAAATCGTTAGGCGGATTTTCGAGAAATGGGATGTGCCCTGCGCGGAGATCGGCCGCGTCACGGATGACGGGATGATGCGTGTGCTCAACAACGGCGTGGTCGCGGCGGAAATCCCCGCGAAGCCGCTCGCGGATGAGGCACCGGTTTATGAGCGGGAGGCGAGGAAGTTCACCGCAGAGGGCGCAGAGATCGCAGAGGAAGAGTTACTGCAGAAATTCTCCGCGCCCTCGGCGACCTCTGCGGTTAAAAGTCTGGAGCAGTTACTGCGCGACCCGACGATCGCTTCGAAGAACTGGGTTTACCGGCAGTACGACCACATGGTTCGCACCGGCACCGTTGTTAGGCCGGGATCCGACGCGGCGGTTTTTCATCTGCGCGCGGCGAACAAGTTCCTTGCCGCCACAACGGATTGTAACTCGCTCTATTGCCGGCTCGACCCGCGCGAAGGCGGCCGCATCGCGGTCGCGGAAGCAGCGCGCAATCTCACCTGTTCCGGTGCCACGCCCCTCGCGGTTTCGGATAATTTGAACTTCGGCAACCCCTACAAGCCGGACAATTTCTGGCAACTGCGCGAGGCGGTCGAAGGCATGGCGGAAGCCTGCCGGGAATTCAAGACGCCCGTGATCGGCGGCAATGTTTCGCTCTATAACGAGAGCCCCGCGGGCGTGGTCGATCCGACCCCGACCGTCGCGATGGTCGGCCTGATCGAGCGCGAAGAATGGATCACCACGCAATATTTCAAAGCGGCCGGCTACGTCGTGATCTTGCTTGGCGATTTCGGGAGCGAGCTCGGCGCATCGCGTTATCTCAAAGTCATCCACGGCCAGAAAATCGGGCGGCCGCCGCGACTCGATTACGCGCGCGAAATCGCGCTGCAAAACGCGCTTCGCGAATTGATCCAAACCGGAAAAATCGGCAGTGCACATGACTGCAGCGAAGGCGGCCTCGCCGTCGCGCTCGCGGAAGGCTGCTTCAATCCCGCGGGCCTGCTCGGCGCGACGATCGACCTCGGTGCCGCAACTATTTCGCGGCTCGATCAAATTCTCTTTAACGAAACGCAGTCGCGCGGTGTCATCAGTTGTGTGCCCGAGAATGTCGCCGCGATCCTGGAACTCCTGGCGCAACGCCAAGTTCCCGCGACCCGGCTCGGCACAGTCGGCGGCGACGAACTCGTGATCAACGCCGCCGGCGAGACGCTGCGCTGGCCGATCCGCGCGCTCCACGCCGGCTGGTGGAACGCCATCGCCGAGGCGCTCGAGCCCACAGCCCATGAAGCTTGAAGCATCACATACCTACGAAAAAGTGATCCTCGGCATCGAGGTGACGGGATTTTGCTGCCTCCTCGCCGTCCTCTGGCTGGACGAATATCTCGACGTGCCGTTCCGCTTTCTTGGAGCACTAAAAACGCCGCTCCGCCCACAGGAGTTCTGGTTCGAAGCCACCGCCACCCTGCTCGTGGCGATCGCGGTAATCACCGCGACCCTCTGGGTTTTCCGGCGGCTCCGGATTCTGGAGAGCTTCATCCAGGTCTGCGGCTGGTGCCGGAAGGTAAACGTCGACGACGAATGGGTTCCGTTCGAACAATACCTGCGCTGCGAGCACGAAGTCCTCGCGACGCACGGCATTTGCCCGACCTGCCGCGCGAATGCCTCGAAGCCGACTGCGGCGCGGTCGCCCGGCGTTGCCGCCTGATCAACGTCGCGCTCCGCGGTCCCAAACGTGCGCCCACACTTTTCCGCGCGCGCTTTTCCCTGCGAAGATTTGCGTCCCGCGCGAAGGTGCGGTTCCCTAGCGGCGAGCAGCTTCCGATTTCCTAAAACTCATGGCCGAACTGCCAGCTTATTTCCCGCCTGCGCTCCCGCCGTATCCGATGCACGAGTGCGGCATCTTCGCCGTCTACGGGCATCCGAATGCGGCCGTGCTCACCTATTACGGGCTCTTCGCGCTCCAGCATCGCGGGCAGGAAAGCGCAGGCATCGTCACGAGCAACGGCCCGGGCACCAGCTTCAACCTTCATCGCGACATGGGGCTGGTCTCACAGGTCTTCGGGCAGCCGGAGCTTGAAGCACTAAAAGGCACGCGCGCGGTCGGGCACACGCGCTATTCCACGACCGGTTCGAGCACGTTGAAAAACGCGCAGCCTTTCGTGGTCGATTGCTTCCGCGGCCAGCTCGCGATCGCGCACAACGGCAACCTCATCAATGCCGATATCCTGCGCGACGAACTCGAGAGCAAAGGCTCGATTTTCCAGACCACGGCCGACAGCGAGATCATCCTCCACCTCCTCGCGCAGCCGGCCGCGAACGGGAACGGCATCCTGACCGCGCTTCGCCGGGTCGAGGGCGCGTTCTCGCTCATCATCATGAGCGAGCGCGAGATCATCGCGGTCCGCGATCCGTTTGGTTTCCGGCCACTCTCGTTAGGCAAACTCGACGGCGCTTACGTCCTCGCCTCGGAGACCTGCGCGTTCGATCTCATTCACGCCGAGTTCATCCGCGAGATCGAGCCGGGTGAAGTCCTCATCATCAGCGAAGACGGGCTCCGCTCGGAATGGCCGTTCCGCGAGGAAGCGCCGGCCTTTTGCATGTTTGAGTATGTCTACTTCGCGCGGCCGGACAGCATCATCGGTGGGATCAATGTCGCCAAAGTCCGGACGGAAATGGGC
>JBPCRH010000319.1:0-5381 GCA_050997075.1 Chthoniobacterales bacterium | reverse complement strand
GATCCAGCAGGTGACGGCCCGCCGCGAGAATATGATGGAGGTGGGGAACCTGATTGGGGCGTGGACTCTTCAGCTCGAGTAACTGGCCGAACCCGAGAATCGCATTCAGAGGCGTGCGCAGTTCGTGGCTCATCCGCGAGAGGAACTTGCTCTTCGCCCGGTTCGCCCCATCGGCGGCTTCTTTCGCTTCGCGCAGCGCTTTTTCGACCCGCTGTTGTTCCGTCACATCGTGCGCCACGCAGACCAGAATCTCCTCCTCCGCCGACCAACTCGCCGACCAGAGGACATCGACGACCGAGCCGTCTTTGCGCAGGCAGCGATTGACGAAATCGCTCCGCTTCCCGAGCGCCCGCGTGCCTTCCTCCGCTTCGCGCGACCAGGCCCGATCCTCCGGATGGACGAGCACGAAATAAACGCGCCCGATCAATTCCTCCGGCTCATAACCCCAGAGGTCGCGGCTGGCGGCATTGGTGGAGAGAAAACGCCCCTGCCGATCCAGACTGCAAATCACGTCCTGGGAGTTATCCATGATCAACTGGTTCGCCTGATGCGCCGACGCCAGTTGCCGATTGGTATTGGCGAGCGCGATCTCCGCCCGCTTGCGCAAGGTAATGTCGCGCGCCACCTGGAAGAGCGTGCCGTCGCTCTCCGACCAGTAGGCCGACCAAAGCACATCGACGATCTTCCCGTCTTTCCGCAGGTAGCGGTTTTCAAAATTCGTCGCCGGCTGTCCGGCCATGATCTCGAGATTAGCGAGGCGGCTCTTCTCGCAGTCGTCGGGATGCACCATCTCGACGCTGCTCCGGCCGATGATCTCTTCCGGCGGGTAACCCCAGAGCGCTTCACAGGCGGCGCTGACCGTCACGAAACGCCCTTCCGCGTCGTTCGTGCAGATGACGTCGCGCGAATTTTTCATGATCTGCTCGTTCGCGTGCTGACTCGCTTCCAGCGCGGCCGTGCGGCTCGCGGTCGCGCGCATTTCCTGTACGCTGCGCAGGCAACCGACGAACAAAAATATGTCCTCGAAGAGCACCCAGACGCAGTGCTCGAGCGCCTTCCAGCCGCCTCCCCCGAGCGGGCCGAAAAGCGACATCGGCCAAAAGAGGCCCCGGAGAAAATGATCGAGCACGACCACCACCGTCGCGGGAATGAGCACCCGCCAATCCCGGTAAAACGAAAGAATCACGAGCGAACAAAAGACGTGGAAATGCGTCTCCATCCGGCCGCCGCTGAGCGCGATGAGCAGGCTCGAGTGGATCATTTGCGCCGCCGCGATCGCGTAACGCGTCACGGTCGCGCCCGGGCGCCAGCGCACCAGCGCCACCGGCGCCAGGGTGACTCCCCCGCCGAAGAGAAACGCCAGCCAGAATTGGGCGTGGCCGGCTAAGATTCCCGTCCGCGAGCTCCCCGGCGACGCGAGCAACGCCATGATCACGAGCACGGCCCATTCGAGCAGGAGCACGCGCGCGAAGAACTGATCGGTCTCGCGATAAACCGAATCGCGCTGTTGCCGGAACAATTCCTCCGCCCGCTCAGTCGCCGGTTGCCCGCGAGCGGACCAAAGCGGCGCACCGCTCCCTGCGTTCGTCGTTGGGCTGGGCTCAAACATCATGCGCGACGCAGGCTGTGCGCCGGCTTTCTCTCAGCAGCACGCGTTCCACTGACCGGCAAAATCGCCGCCTGCCGCGCACCACCGCGGCACGAGAAGCGCTCCGAAAAACCCGGTCATTCCGAGCGGAGCGCAGCGCAGTCGAGGAATCCCGTGGCGCGAGCGTTAAGCTTTCGCCACGGGATCCCTCGACTGCGCTCGGGAATGACGAACTTACGACCTAAGGGCGGAGCAGCGACGCCGCGTGTTTCAGCGCCGACTCCGTTTTTCCGCCGAGCATGCGCGCGATTTCTTCCTGGCGCGCTTTGCCTTTTACTTCCCGCAGCTCGGAAAAGGTCCGACCGTGCGCAACCTCTTTCGTGACCACGAAATGCGTCGTCGCCGCCGCCGCGACCTGCGGCAAATGGGTGATGCAAAGCACCTGATGCTTCTGCGCGAGCGTCTGCATTTTCGCGCCGACTGCGTTCGCGATTTCGCCGCCGACGTTGGCGTCGATCTCATCGAAAACGAGGAGCGGGATCGCGTCCTGCGAGGCGAGCGCGGACTTGATCGCGAGCATGACCCGCGAGATTTCGCCGCTCGATGCGACCGTGCGCAATGGTTTCAAGGGCTCACCCGGGTTCGGCGAAAAGAGCAGCTCGAGCGTTTCCGTCCCGCTCAGCTTCGGCTCATCGTTAGGCGAAATTTCCGCTTCGAACTCTGACTGCCGGAAGCCGAGATCCACGAGATTTTTCCCGATGTTCTTCGCCAGTTTCGGGGCTGCCGCCGCGCGCAACTTCCGCAGCGCCGCCCCGGCGCGCTCCAGTTCCGTGCGCGCTTTTTTTATCGCCTCCGCGAGGCGTTGCAGCTCGGCGTCGCGGCCTTCGATCTTCTGCATTCTTGAGGCGGCGCGGGCACCAAACTCGATCACCTTCGCGAGCGAACCCCCGTATTTACGCTTCAGCGTTTCGAGCAAATTCACCCGCTGCTCGAGCTGCGCGAGCTGCTCCGGATCGAGATCGAGCCGCTCCGCGTAGCGATCGAGCCGGCGCGCAATTTCGGTCAGCTCGATCACCGCGATGGCGTGTGCTTCCGCGCTGTCGGCGAGCGCGGGATCGATTTTCTCGAGCTCGCGCAGAAGCCGTTGCGTCTCCGCGAGACGCTCCAAAACCGCGTCGTCGCTCTCGGAAAGTTGGCGCGAAATCGTCGTGGCGAGCTCGATCAGGCGCCGGCTATTACTGGCCAGCCGATAGCGCGCGTAGATTTCATCCTCCTCGTTCGGCTGAAGCTGCGCGGCGCTGATTTCGTTCACCTGGTGACGGAGCAAATCGAGCTCCTGCTCCCGCGCCGCTTCCGCCGTGCTCAGCTCCGCTTCCTCGGCCACGAGCGCCTGGAGATGGCGATAAACTTTCTGGTAACGCGCGCGCGTTTCCTCCGCATGAGCGAAGCCGTCGAGCAGAGCGAGCTGCTGCTCGGCCACGAGGAGCGACTGGTGATCGTGCGGCCCGTGGAGATCAACGAGGCCGTCGCCGATCGCCTTCAGGAGCGCGAGCGTCGTGGGCGAGCCGTTGACGAACTGGCGGTTGCTTCCGCCTAACGAAAAGCTGCGCTTCAGAAGGAGCTCGCCGTCACCCCGTTCGGCCCCGCCTTCCTCGAGCCGCGCGTTTAGTGCCTCAAAATCGTCGCCGCTAAAAATCGCCTCGACCGTGCAGGCTTCCGCCCCGGTGCGAATGAGCGCTTTCTCCGCGCGCTCACCGAGGAGGAGCTTGAGCGCGCCGATGATGATCGACTTGCCGGCGCCGGTTTCGCCGGTGATGGCGGTGAAGCCGGACGCGATTTCCCATTCCAGATCTTCGACGAGCGCGAGGTTTTTGATTCGAAGCAAACTGAGCTGCGGCACGGCGAGAAGTTGCGGTTGAGACCGGCGGTTTGCGAGATGAAACTTGCGGCCACTGAACGCCTCCGCTTCCTCGCTCACTCTCACTTTTCTCGGCACCGGCACTTCGCAGGGTGTGCCCATGATTCGGTGCGCTTGCGCCGTCTGCCGCTCGCCCGATCCGCGCGACATCCGGACCCGCGCCTCGATTTACCTGGAGACGCCAGAGCTCAAATTCGTCGTCGATACCGGGACCGATTTTCGCACCCAATGCCTGCGCGAAAACATCTGGGAAGTGGACGCGGCGATCTTCAACCACCCGCACACCGACCACATTATGGGCTTCGACGATCTCCGGCGTTTTGCCGCGCCGCGCGGCGGGCGCATGCCGGTTTACGCCTCCGCCGAAACCATGGCGGATCTCGAGCGGGTTTATGCTTTTGCGTTCCGGGCGACCTCAACGTCGCCGGGTTATTTGAAACCGGAGCCGCACATTATCTGCGGTCCCTTTTCGTTAGGCCAAACCACGATCACGCCGCTCCCGGTGCCGCACGGCCGTTCCGAGACCTATGGCTACCTCTTCGCGCGCGAGGGAGTAAAATTGCTCGCTTACCTGAGCGATTGCAGCGCGGTCCCGGACGAGATCGCGCGCCAGATCGTCGGCGTGAAAGTGCTCGTGATCGATGCCCTGCGCGCCGAGCCGCATCCGACCCATCTCAGTGTCGGGCAGGCGCTGGAGGTGGCCGACCGGGTGCAGCCGGAGCGCACGCTTTTCACCCACATCTGCCACGAACTCGCGCAGAGCGCGGAAGCGGAGCTGCCCGCGAATGTCGGTCTTGCCTACGACGGCTTGAAGTTGACAATCGCGCCGTGAACAAGGTCCTCGGCGCGCTCTTCCTCTTCTCGTTAGGCATGGCCGGCGAGTTGCCGGCGGCGGAGGACTTGGCGAAGGCGACGCTGGTCATTTACAACCGCGCCGCGCCGGACTCCGCCGGGCTCGCGCGCTATTACGCGCAGCAGCGCCACATCGCGAACGATCACCTCGTCGGGCTCGATTGCTCGACCGAGGAAGAGATCAGCCGGGAGGAATACGACACCACGATCGCGCGCCCGCTCCGGCAGATCTTCACCGAACGAAAATGGTGGTCGGAGCACGAAAACAATGCGGGCGAGCCGGCCGTGAGCTCGAACCAGATCGACTTCGTCGCGCTCATCCGCGGGATGCCGCTGAAGATCCGCGCGACCGCGCTCTACGAAGGCGATCACGCGGCGAGCAACACGCTCGGTTTCCAGAACCAGGCCTCGGTCGATTCCGAGCTCGCGCTTCTCGGGTTTTACTCCCGGCAGATTTCCGGGCCGACGGCGAATCCTTACTACCAGAGTTTCCTCCCGATCGCGGAGCTCGATGCCTCGCCGCTGATGCTTGTCGCGCGGCTCGACGCGCCCACGGCCGCGATCGTTAGGCGGATGATCAAGGACTCCGTCGCCACGGAAAAAACCGGGCTCTGGGGTCGAGCATATGTCGACGGCGCACATAAGACCGGCGGCGGTCTCGAGACGGGGGACCAATGGCTCAAGACGGTGGTGAAGGACTTGCGTGGCGCGGGGATTCCGACGGTCTATGACGACAAGCCGGCGATCTTCCCGCCGGGCTTTCCGTTAAATGACGCCTCGCTCTACTACGGCTGGTACGCCGGCGGAGTCTCGGGCGCTTTCTCCGACCCGGCTTTTAAATTCCTGCCCGGCGCCGTCGCGGTCCATATCCATTCCTTCAGCGCGAGCACGCTTCGCTCCGCCGACGCCAACTGGGTCGCGCCGCTCCTGAGCAAGGGCGCCGCGGCGTCGTTAGGCAACGTCTATGAGCCCTACCTGGAAATGACCGCGCACCTCGACATCGTGAACGATCGGCTCCTCCAC
>JBPCRH010000300.1:0-9374 GCA_050997075.1 Chthoniobacterales bacterium | reverse complement strand
TCGGTCTCACCCCGGCGATGGCGAGTTATCTCGTCGTTCTGTGCGCCGGTGAATTCGGGACGATCAAAGGTGCGCAGGACGGCGTAAAGCTTCGCGTCGTAACGACCAAGTGCAAAGCCGAGAAAGGCTGGTACGCGCTCGAGAGCGCGGCGAAAATCCTCCACTACTACAACGAATATTTCGGCGTCCCGTTCCCTTTGCCGAAGCTCGATCTGATCGCGCTCCCGGGTGGTTTCGGCGGCGCGATGGAGAACTGGGGGGGCATCACCTATTACGAATCGGTTCTGCTCTTCGACCCGCAAAGTTCCACCCTCGGCACAAAGCAGGACATCTTCGCGGTCGTCGCGCACGAGATGGCGCACCAATGGTTTGGCGATCTCGTGACCATGGCCTGGTGGGACAACCTCTGGCTGAACGAAGGTTTTGCTTCCTGGATGGGCGCGAAATGCACCGATCATTTCAACCCGGACTGGAACGAATGGCTCCGCCGTTCCGAACCGCGCAACCCAACCCGCCGAATCGGTTTTCCGAAGGACACGGCGATGCAGGCCGACGCGCGCTCTTCCACGCATCCGGTGCAGCAACCGGTGAAAACCGAGGCGCAGGCGGGGAGCGCCTTCGATGAAATCACCTACCAAAAAGGCCGCTCGATCATCCGCATGCTCGAAAGCTTTATCGGCCCGGATGTCTTCCGTGACGGCATCCGCAAGTATGTCGCGACCCACAAATATTCGAATACGACGACCGCTGATCTCTGGGACGCGCTCACCGAAGTTTCCGGCAAACCAATCGGCGAGATCGCGCCGGCCTGGACGGAGCAGCCCGGATTCCCGGAAGTAAAACTCACGCGCGAAGGGACGGCGCTGCACCTCGAGCAGGAACGTTTCACGGTCCACTTCGCCGATCCGCCCGCGTTGTCCTGGCAGGTCCCGCTGACCTACGGCATCGAAGGCGTGGCCGCGCCGAGCAGCTTCCTTCTGCGCGAGCCGACCGCGACTTTGCCTAACGAAGTCCCGGAGGATCGCGCGGTGAAACTAAACATCGGCGACGCCGGCTACTATCGCGTCGCCTACGATGAGTCTTCCTGGAAGCTACTCCTGAAAGTCTCGGGCGGCATGTCCGAATTCGATCGCGTGAATCTCCTGCTCGACGCCTGGGCGCAGGTCGAGGCGGGCGAGCAACCGCTCGCCCATTATCTCGAGCTCGCGGAGAAGGTGACGGATAAGGATCAGCTCGCCGTTTACGACCAGCTCATCGACACCTTCACGATGATCAATCGCCTGCTTGTGGGCGATCCGCTTCGCCCCCGTTTTCAGCAATACGCGCGCGGGCTGCTCCGGCCGGCGTTCGATCGCGTCGGCTGGCTGGCGAAACCGGGACAGCCGCCGTCGCTCACCTTGCTCCGGGCGTCGTTGCTCCGCGGCCTCGGCACGCTCGGCGACTCCGATATCATCGCGAGCTGTCGTTCGCGGTTCGATCAATTCCTCGACGACCCGAGCGCGATCGCGCCTGATCTGCGCCCGGCGGTTTTCGCGGTCGTCGGTCGGTATGCCGATAACCAGGCGTGGGAAAAACTGCATGCACTCGGCGAAAAAACCACGAGCACGGAGGAGAAAGGCCGCTACTACGAAGCGCTCGGCCAAGCGACCGCGCCTGCGCTGGTCGAGCGCACGCTCGCGCTCTCGCTCACCGATGAATTGCCGATCAGCCGGGCCGGAGCCATTCCGGCATACTCGGCGCGTTACGGCGAACACAGCGAGCTCGTCTGGGCTTTCGCGAAGGAGCACATGAAAGCGCTCCTCGCGAAACAGGACGCGCTTGGGATTAACAGCTTCGCCGCGGGACTTTTTAGTTTCTCGACCGATCCGAAAGATATCGCGACGCTCCAGGCTTACGCGAAGGCGAGCCTTCCGAAATCCGCCACAGATTCCGTCGCGAAAACAATCGATGAGATCGGTTTCCGCGCGGAGTTCAAGCAGCGGCTGGTGCCCCAGCTGGAGGCTTGGATCACAAAAACTACGGCGTCCCCGTCGATGCCATCTCCGTCTCCAGTGGAATCGCCTGCCACCACGCCGTCATCCTGAGCGAAGCGCAGCGGAGTCGAAGGATCCTGTCGGGTTTCTGGGAAGCTCCGCCGCTGGAAGAACCCCCGATCTCCCCTTCCCAGCAGCTCGACGGGATCCTTCGACTGCGTTCCGCTGCGCTCCACTTCGCTCAGGATGACCAGACTTGTCGGAGCGCCTTGCGGCGGCAGCCTCCGCGTGCGCGGCAGCTACAGCACGGCCTTCTTCTCCGGCAGCTCCGGCTCTGGTTCCGGCGCCGGGCCGCCGCGCGCCAACTCCGCTTCTTCCGCCTGAAGATAACGCGCCTGTTTCCAGCCGACCGCCGCGCGGCTCAGAAGGAAAAACGCGATCAGCCCGATCCAGAAATTTCGCTGCCAGATCGCGAAAAGAATCAGCGCCCCCGCGCCGACAAAACCGATCGCCGTGGCCACGAAAATGCTCCGGGTTTGCCCGAGAGGGAACCAAAGGAGCGAGCGCAAAATCTGCCCGCCATCGAGCGGATAGATCGGCAGAATGTTGAAGATGAGGAACCAAAGATTGATCCGCCAAAGCCAGACGAGGACGAGGTAGGCGTCGTGATTGTTCACGACCCATCCAGCCCGCACCGCGCCGACGCTGGCAAACCAGAGGGTCGGAATGAGGGCGACATTCACGAGCGGTCCCGCGGCGATACTCCAGAGCATCGCGCCCGGCCGCGGCGGCGGGCTGACGAAGGCAATGCCGCCGAGCGGCCAGAGGAAAATTTTCTCAGCCGTGCCGCCCGTCTGCCGGCAGGCGAGCGCGTGCCCAAACTCGTGCATCGTGACGAAGAGGAAAAGGCCGAGATAAAGAATCACCGCCCAGACTGGGGAAGTAAAAATCGCGCGCCATTGCTGCACTTCGTAGATCGCGATCAGAAACCAGGACCAGTGCAGAAAGACCTCGATCCCAAAGATCCGGAAGAGTCGGATGGAACCGCTGGAAGTGGGCATGGCGGAAGATAGCGCGGACGCGGGAACAGGAAAGCGGCCGTCGTCGGGTGCGAGAACTACGCATGCGGAAGTTAGGCGTCTTGCCTGACTCGGCGGACAGCCTTCTAGCCTGTCCGTCCGCCTAACGAAGCCGACTAGCCTGTCCGATTAACGGAGCTGACGGGCTGGAAGGCCGTCGGCCGAGTCAGGCTGGAAGCCTGGCTTCCAGCAGCCGATTGATCGTCGCGGCGGCGTAGGCGGCGCCGAAGCCGTTGTCGATGTTCACGACGGTGACGCCGCTCCCGCAGCTGTTGAGCATGCCTAACAATGCCGCGAGGCCACCAAAACTCGCCCCGTAGCCGACGCTTGTGGGGACCGCGATGACCGGTTTATCGACTAATCCCGCGACCACGCTTGGCAACGCTCCCTCCATCCCGGCGACAACGACGAGCGCCGCGCAATCGCGCAGCCGCTCCGTTTCCCCGAGGAGCCGATGCAGCCCAGCCACGCCCGCATCATAGATCCGCTCGACCGGGTTTCCGAAAATCTCCAGCGTGACCGCGGCTTCCTCGGCCACCGGCAGATCGGAAGTGCCCGCGGCGATCACGCCGACCGATCGCGCGAGCTTCGGCAGCGGGCTCCGCTCGATCGTTAGGCAACGGGCGCGCTCGTGAAAAACGGCGGCGGGAAATTCGCTCTGCACCGCCTGGAAATGCGCGCGTTCCACCCGGGTTGCGAGCACGACCGGCTCGCGCTCAAGGATCACCGCCGCGATCCGAGTGACTTCCGCGGGCGTTTTTCCGAGCCCGAAAATGACCTCGGGAAACCCCGTGCGCCGACGCCGATCGACATCGACCCGCGCGAAACCGAGATCGACAAAAGCAGGTGTCTCCGCCATCGCCGCCAGTTTAGAGGCCGTCTTCAAAGTCGCAAGGAAACCACGTCATCCTGAGCGAAGCGGAGGGATCCCGCGGCGCTGCCGTAAAGCTCCGTTTCCCATCCCTTGGAGCGGCGCTTCACCGCAGCGCCACGGGATCCCTCGACTTCGCTTCGCTCCGCTCGGGATGACACGTCTCCGCCGCGTCCTTTGCCGTCTTAGAGCCGCACTTCCGGCGCCCGTTCCGGCGGCGAAATAAGGAGGCGCATCGGCAGCATCGGCGACTCGTAGAAGCCGTGCTTGCGGAAGAATGTCTGCGAGCGCAGCTCCGGCCGGTCGGTTAACAAAGTGATGCGGAGGAAATTCTTCTGTTTCGCAAAAGCGATCGCGTATTCGAGCAGCATCGAGCCGTAGCCGTGCCCGCGGTGTTCCTTATGCACGACGAGGTCCTCGAGAAGGAGAACGAACCCGCCCTCCGCCGTGCTGATGGTGATGAGCAGATTCATCATCCCCACGATTGAGTTATCGACCCGGAGCACGAAAACGCGTCCGCGATTCGGCTGCTCGAAAATGAGCCGGAGCCCGCGCAGTTGTTTGTCGCGGTTCGGCCGGAAATCGCTCTCCTCGCTGAAGAGCTCCCCGAGCAGGCTGGATAATTCGTCGAGGTCTTCCGAGACCGCGGGCTGGATGACAACTTCACTCACGTCGGTCGTTATTCCATAATCAGGGGCCGGTGGCAATGCGGCATCTGCCGTGGGGTGCGTTGACAAAGCGCCTCGGGCTCCTAAAGTAGCGGCCCACCTCCTCCCGGCTGGGCCATTTTACCTATGAAGCGCACCTTACAGCGATCAAAGCGAACCCGGAAACAGCAGCACGGTTTCCGCGCCCGCATGAGCACCAAGGCCGGTCGCGCCTGCCTCGCTCGCCGCCGTCAACGCGGCCGCAAGCGGCTCCTCCCGAAGGGCGCCGAAGTGCACTTCGCGCGGCACACGCAGGCTTAGCGCTTCCCGCGGGCTGTAGACGTTTTCGCTCTGTGAAACGCGGGTTTCGGTGTCGAACGACCGCAGAATCGACGTCGCTCTCGCGCCTCCCAGAGGGAGGCGTCTACCAAGCTGATCTTCCGGCACTTCGCCTAACGGTTCAGTTCTTGGAGCGGCCCTGCGTAGCCGGTGAGTTCGAGATAACCCTTCCCGCCGAGTGATTTTCCTGCGCGGGTGCCGACGACGTCGAACGCGCCCTCCCAATAAATCAGGGGCGTAAAGACGAGCTCCTGATTTTCCAGCACCGGCTTGAGCTCAAACTCTAACTGCTCGCTCGGCACCGCGATCTTCCAGCCGATCGGATAAGTCGCTCTCGTCACCTCGCTCTTCCAAGACGTGGTGGGCGTCATCTGAAAATCCGCGCTCGTCAGGTTTCGCGAAGTGCCGTCCGCGCGGATGAACGTCCCGCTCGAGATCGGATCGATCGCGCCATTCGTCAGGCGCATTTGGTAGAGCATGAGCTCGCTCCCGTCGTCGAACTGCGCCGAGACCCAGTTCCAGCCGGCCTGCCCGGCGGCGAGTTGGTTGGTTGCCCATTCGTGGTCGAACCAGCTCTCGCCTGTGACCGCCAGATTCTCGTCCCCGAGCCGGAGCTGACCACTCGAGCGCAGCCGCGTGATCGAGTAGTAATACGAAGCGTGGCCCGGCCCCGCGGATTTTTCACTGATGCCTTTGGCGCCATGAATCACCGGCGGCTTCTCCGGCACGAGATGGAGCCGGAGCGCCGCCTTGTCCATATCGGCTGCAAGATCGAACGACTCGTCGGTGTTCATCTTCAAATCCCACGAGTCGATCCAGGCAAGGCGTTCGCCCTCGCCGAAACCCGCCTCGCCGAAGCTTCCGCGGCTGATCTTTTGCTGAAAGAGAAACCTCTTACCCGCGGGGTCGGTCACGGTGAAATGCGCGAATTTTAGGTCATCAACGACGAAGCGCGAAGTCGCCTTGCCGCGTTCGTTAGGCGGACGAATGCCCTGGCGGAAAAAAGTCAGCTCATAACCGAAACGGCGCCCGCCGGTGTCGCTCAGGTTTCCGGTGAAATACCACCACTCCGTCTTGAACTCGCTGTGCCGATGATGATCGCGCGGAAACTCGTAGCGATGCCCGGGCGCGGCGACCTGCCAGTCCGCCGCGAGATTCGCGAGCGCGAGCAGCGCAAAAAGGAACCCGGTTTTCATTCGCTCCGAATCACCTCCGCGACCGGCAACCGCCCCGCGCGCCAGGCCGGGATCCAACCCGCCACGAGCGCCGCCGCCACGATCCAGAGCGGCGTCCACGCGAGCGAAGCCCAGGGAAACGCGAGCTGAATCGTCCAGCCGAAGAACGCGCGATTGATCACGCCGGTGAGCACGACCGCAAGGCACAAACCGGCCGCGAGCCCGAGCACGCTCGCGAGCAGCCCGATCATCCCGCTTTCCCAGAGGAGAAGCCGCCGCACCTGCCCGGCGGAGGCACCGATCGAACGGAGGACGCCGAGTTCGTGCGCGCGTTCCGCGACCAGGGTCGTGAGGCCGAGGAAGATCCCGACGACCGCGACAACCACGGCGATCGTGCGAAGGACGTAAGTGACCGCAAAAGTCTGATCGAAAATCTCGAAGATGCGCTGGCGCAGGGCGCGGTTGGCGTAGATCGAAAACTCGCCGCGAGCACTAAAACGCGCACGAAAATCCTCCGCCAGCTTCTGCGGCGACGCGCCCGGTTGCAGGTAAACCGCGACGCTGTTCACCCGGTCGTCGTGCCAGAGCCTAACGAAGTTTTTCTCGCTCAAAAAGACCAGCCCCTGGTCGGTCGTATAGTTGTAAAACACGCCCGCGATCGGGAACGCCCGCGGCCCCGCTGGGGTCGGCAATTGCATCACGTCGCCCGTCGCCACGCGAAAACGGCGGGCGAAACTTTCCGAGACGAGCACGCATTGTTCGCCATAAAAACGCGGCATGATCTCGTCGTCGCGGCCCTGCAAAAAGCGGAGCGTGCGCCGGTTACTTCCCCGCACCACCGCGACGGAAATGGTTTGGTCGTGATAAGGCAGCTCGAGCGCGCGGAACGTGTCGACCCCTTCGACTGCCGGATTCGTTTCCAGAAAGCGGGTCGCGTCCGGCGGCATGAAGGAATGCGGCCCGGAAATTTCGTTCGCCGCCGGCCCGATAAAAAGATCGGCCACGAGCGTTTGCTCGATCCAATCGCCGACCGTCTGGCGGAACGAAAAAACCATCACCGCGACCCCGACGGTCATGGCCACGGCCGCGGCAAGCGAGGCGATCGTGATCGAGTTGCGCAGGAGCGCGCGCCCGAGATTTTGCGCGGCGAGCAGCGGCTCGATTCGACTTTTGATCCGCGCGCGGGCGAGCCGGCTAAAGCGCGAAGTCAGCTCCGGCGCGGCGAGGGAAAAGCCCGCGAGCACTAAAAACGCGGCGCCGAAACCGAGCCAGGCCGGGCCGGTTTTCAGCGCCAGAAAGGAAAGTAAAACCGCGAGCGCCAGCGAAATTGCGCCGCTGAAAATCCAACCGCGCGAGAGTCGCGCCGAGCGCTCCAGACGCAAACCGCCGTGCAATGCCTGCACCGGATCGGTCGCGGCCGCGCCTTGCGCCGGCAGCCAGGCCGCGAGCAGGACGGAAGCGAACCCGAGCAGGATCGCACTGAGCCAGATCCAGGGCGCGATCTGCAAGTGCTGCACGCGCACTAAAACATAGAGAGAAGAGATCGTTTCCGCGACCGCGCCGACCAGTCCGCGCGCGAGGAAGTAACCGCCGACGAGACCGACCGCGATTCCGAGCAAACCGAGCGCGGCGGCTTCGCCGAGGAAAAGCCAGCGCACTTCCGCACGACTCGCGCCTAACGAACGCAGAATCCCGATCTCGCTCCGACGCCGCACGACCGAAGCCTCGACCGTGTTGTAGATCAGGAACATCCCGACGAGGAGCGAGACTAGGCTCATGGCCGCGAGGTTGAGCTGAAAACCGGCGAGCATTTTCCCGACCTGATCGCTCCGTCGGGCGGGCGGGGCGACGGTCGCATCGGGCGACACGATTTTGCGCACCGCTGCCGCGACCACCTGCGGATCGGCTTTTTCCGTCAGGCGAAGCGAAACGGAATCGAGCGTTCCGCGCCGGCCGAAAAGTTCCTGCGCCCAACCGATATCGATCGCCGCGAAATGCTCATCCGGCGCGAGCTCGGCCGATTCCTGACGCAGTAAAAACCCGATCGTTAGGCGACGCGTCTGCCCGTTGCTCTGGATGGTGACCTCGTCGCCCGCGTGAAGGTGATGTCGCCGCGCCAGTTCTTCGCTCAAGGCGAAGACGCGCGGCCCGCGCAGCCATTGCTGGAAATCGAATCCGGGCCGCTGAAAATCGGTCACCGCGTAAGTGCGGAACGGCTCGTTCGTGAAGACATCGATCCCGAGCAGATCGAGATATTCCCCGGGGAACTGCGGCAGACTAACGAACCCGCGCACGAGCGGTGTGGCCGCGGCGACGCCCGGTTGCCGCGCGATTTCCGGGAGCAGCGCGTCCGGTAAGTTTCCGGCCGGCGCCGTAATCTCGAGCTGTGCTTTTCCGGCGACGACTTCCACACTGGCCGCGAAAGCGCCGTTCGCGCTCTGATTCGCAATCTGAATCGCGAGGTAGAGCGCCACTCCGAGCGCGACCGTGAGGACGTTGAGCGTCGCGAGCAGTGGATGCCGCGCGAGGTAGCGCAGCACGTGCCAGCGAAAGAGGCGGGGATATTGCGCGATCAAGTGGGGAAAAGATGCGGAGAAACCCGCGCGCCGCCAATCGCGCAGGCAGCCTTGGGCACGCGCGGAAGGCTGCAAATTCTCTAGAGGGCGTCTCAAGAGTCGTGTCATCCCGAGCGGAGCCGGAGGCGGAGTCGAGGGATCCCGTGGCGAAACCTTTAAGCCCACGCCACGGGATTCCTCGACTGCGCTCCGCTCCGCTCGGAATGACCCAGTTTTTAGACGCCCTCTTTAGCCAAGTACGATCTCAACTTTGTGAGTCGCGCCGTCATCCGACAAAGGGATCTGTGCGACGTCGTGAGGCAGAGAATTGCCATCTAGAGAAAGACTTGTGACCCCGCGGCGGACGCTCCGGGGATTAGTCACCGCGATTTCATACCTCGTTGAATGATATCGGAACGCGATCTCGAAGCCGGGCCACGATTTGGGAATGCAGGGCTCGAGGAGGAGGTTCGTTCCCCTGAGCTGGAAGCCGAGAATCGATTCGAGTCCGGCGCGATACATCCAGCCGGCCGAGCCAGTATACCAGGTCCAGCCGCCGCGGCCGACGTGGGATGACTCAGTGTAAACGTCGGCGCTGACCACGTAGGGCTCGACTTTGTAGCGATAAATCTCCGCGCGGGTGCGGGCGTGATTGATCGGATTCAAAATGGAAAACAACTCACCCGCTTTGTCGCCATCGCCGAGGAGGGCAAAGGCGATGACTGACCACGCAGC